>NZ_WPCD01000317.1:0-2371 GCF_009741955.1 Halogeometricum sp. CBA1124
CGTGCGCGGGGACCTGCCGAGTTCGCCCTCGCGGGCGCGGGCGTCGCCCTCGGCGAACACGTCACGTCGCTGGCGTTCGCCGCCGCCCCGGCCAGCATCGCCTCGCCGGTCATCAACACGCAGGCCGTCGTCGCCGTCCTCCTCGGCGGCGTCGTCCTCCGGGAACGCGCGTTCGGGACGCGCCTCGTCGCCGCCGCACTCGCCGTCACCGGCGTCGGCCTCATCGCGCTGTGACGGTTCGGTGCTGCGGAAGACATTTACCGACGCTGACGCGTCTCCGGAACGATGCCCGAGTGGTCCCGCAGAGAGGTCCTCCGCGGACTCGGCGTCGCCGGCACGGCCGGCGTCCTCGGCGGCGGGTGGTACCTCGCGGAGCGACCGCACTGTCGCCCCCCCGACGGAACCGCTGTGGACGTACCACGGCGAGTACTGGGGGCCGGTCGTCCCGACGGAACGCGGCCTCCTCGTCCCTGAAGGGCACGGCGTCACCGGGGGCGACCGGTACCGCCTCGCCGTCCTCGACCCGTACCGCGGACAGGCCAACTGGACGACGGTGTCGGTGGGCGGCGGATTCGGTGTCCTCGCCCTCCGCGACGATACCGTCTACGTCGGCACCGGCGTCGACACCGTCCGCGCCCACGACGCCGAGACGGGTCGCCTCCGGTGGGAGTACGACGCGGACGGCGCGGAGGAGTTCGGCGGCGGGGCGTGGGGGCGACCGCTGGTTGCCGACGGCCGCGTCTACGTCGCGTCTCTCACTCGGAGGACCCGGACGCCGACCCGTCGGACGGCGGCGACTACACCCACCACGTCGTCGCCCTCGACCCGTCGGACGGCACCGAACTGTGGGCCACCGAGGTGGCGACGATGGTTCGGACGGGCGCGGTTCGCGCCGCGGACGTGGTCGTCGCCGCGTCCGAAGACGGTATCGTGCGGCGGGTCCGCCCGCGACGGGCGCGGTCCGGTGGTCCGTCTCGCTCCCGGGTGAACCCGACTGGCGGCCCGTCGTCGCCGACGAGACGGTGTTCGTCGTCACGACAGACGGCGTGCTCGCGGCAGTGGACCCCGCGGAGGGGTCGGTGAGCGGTCGACGGGAACCGATAGCGGACGTGACCGCCGCCGCCTTCGACGCCGGCACGCTCTACCTCGGCGGGGAGTCCGGGCGCGTCGTCGCCCTCTCCGCGCCGGGCGAGACGGGAGGGTCCTGGACGCGCCGGTGGACGTACGAGGCCGGGGTCCGAGTCGGTGCGCTGGCCGCGGATGAGTCGGGCACGTTGGTCGTCGACCAGTCCGGCACGCTCCACCGGGTGACCGACGACGGCGAACGCGGGGCGCGGGTTCCGCTGGTCGAAAGCGACTACGAGAACCGGTGCGGGTGGCTGCCCGACCACGAGATGCTTCGGGCCGCCGTCCTCGACGACGGGCGGTTGTACGTCTCCTCGATGTGGTGGGTTCGTCGGTTCTCCGCGTCCGAGACGTGAGGATGCGGAGCGCGGGTTCCGATTGCCGACAGCGACGGCGCGAACCGGTGCGGGCAGTTTCCCCGCCACGAATACGACTCTCCGAGCGCCGCCGACCCGTCGTCCGACGGTTCCGCGTCCGCCGACGCGTGCCGCGCCGTCGCTCGGCGGGACCGCACGCCGTCACTCCAGTCCGCGCTCTCTGGCTCCCTCGCGTATCTCCTCGGCGCGTCGCTGCACCCACGAGACGTACCGCTCCACCTTCGACGTCTTCACGCCGTAGAACGACGCCACCCAGTTGGTGTCCGTGGTGGGCCGGGTGAGGAAGTACGCCGCGAGGGTGTCCCGCCCCGCCTGGATGACCTCCGGCGGGACGCCGCGTTCGCCGGTTCCCTCCTCGCAGAACCCGTTGACGTCGAAGTAGACGTCGGCGTACAACTCCGCCATCTCCGGGTCGTCGAACTCGATGCCCCGGTGTTCGGGGGCCTCGAACCGGTAGACTGTCTCGTCGCCCGCGGTCGGTCGCTCGACGATGCGGACGTCGAGGACGTACTCGCGGTGGACGGACGCCGTTCGCTCGCTGGCCGCGCCGTCGTCGGTCGTCGACGCGCGCGGCGACTGCACGGAACCGCCGTCAGTTCCCGTTCCCATCGTCGTCTCCGTTCTCGTCCTCGTCTTCGTCGCCGTTTCCGTTCTCGTCCTCGTCTTCGTCGCCGTTTCCGTTCGCCTCCGGAGCGTGTAGACGTACATGCAGTCGTTGCTGTAGGAGCGCCCGAACGTGTCCGCGTCCTCACAGCAGAGGACGCGGCCGTCGTCCATCACGAACACGTTGTCGATGTTGATGAGGGCGTCGTCGGCGACGTCAGCGGGGTCCGTCGCGTCCGGGCCGACGATGACCGGTTCGAGCGTCG
>NZ_WPCD01000340.1:0-1768 GCF_009741955.1 Halogeometricum sp. CBA1124
GCGTCGAGTATCTCGTCGGCGCCGAACCGCACGATGTCCGTCGCGGGCGCGCCGAGTTCGTCGGCGTACGCGTCGACGGCGTCGCGGGCGGCCTCGTCGTCGTCGACGTCGGCGGTGTTCAACGCGCCGGCGACGACCGACGACTCGTGGACGGGGGCGGCGAGCGACTCGTACAGGTCGACGTACTCCGGAATCGGCGGGAGGTCGAACGACTCGTAGCCGTGGATGACCTCCTTGCCCGCGACGTGACAGAGGACCATCGCGTCGGGCATCGCGCCGTGGAGGATGCCGCAGGTGACGGCGGAGTACGCGGGGTGGACGATGCTCCCCTGTCCCTCGACGAACAGCACGTCGTAGTCGTCGCCGACTTCCAGAATCATCTCCTCGACGGAGCCGGCGGTGAAGTCCGAGACGACGCGGTCGACGGGGTTACCCCACCCGGAGATCATGATGCCCGTCTGCCCCGTCGGGATGAACCCGGCGTCGACGCCGCGTTCGCGCGCCGCCTCGAGCAGTTCCAAGGAGACGGTCATCTTCCCCACCGAGCAGTCGGTGCCGACGGTGAGGACGATGTCGGCGTCCACGTCGGCGGCGGTCCCCTGCGCGACCGACAGGTCCTCGTGGGGTTTGCGCACGTCGTTCAGTTCGACGCCGTGTTCGGCGGCGAGTGCGGCGAACTCCTCGTCGTCGTTCAGGAAGTAGTGGAGGCCGGCGATGACGTCACAGCCGCGTTCGATGGCGGTACGGACGTCGTCGCGCCACGACTCGTCGAAGCCGCCGCCGATGGGGGCGATGCCGACCAGCAGGGCGTCCGCCGCCGGCGCGTCGTCCATCGAGGCGACGACGGGCACGTCGGGCAGGTCCGCGCGGTGGTCGGACGCGACGGTGCCGGGCTTGTCTCGGTCGAGGACGGCGACGACGTCGTAGTCCGCGTACTTGAGGACGCCAGTCGCCGTCTTCGCTGCGTCGGGAAACTTCTCGTGCGCCAGGACGACGACCCGTCTCGGGTCGCCGCCGTCGGCCTGCGCGGCAGTCATCGTGCGTGGGACGACGACGACCGGACGCTTAATTTCGGGTGGTTCGACCCACGGAGATTCATCGTTCCGTCGGGACGGCGACCGCCCCGGCCGAGGGGACCGCGCCCGCCGATGCCGCGCTCCGAAAGGCTTTGTGTCGACTCCCCGTCAGTCCGAGTAGATATGGCGCACCGAGCCAACTACGCGCTCCTTCCGATTATGGAGCACCTCGGCCCTACCGAGGACAGTCTGAGCGTCGACTGGGCCGAATTCGTGGGGGAGCGCACCACCAGACACGAGTTCACCGTTCCCGTCGCGGACGTCCGGGACGTCTACGTCGAACTCCAAGTGTACGAAGTCGGCGATTTCGGGCACGAAATCGTCCTCAACGGCGACCCGCTGACCGGGTTCGACATCCCACCTGGCGACGGGTGGCAGTACTGGATGGACTCGCTCGGGGAGGCGAGCCTCCAGACGGGGACGAACTCGCTACAGATTCTCCGAGACAGGTCGGGAGATGACGCGTTCGCCGTCGGCAACGCCGTGGTGAACTGGCGAGAGCCGGTCGGATAGCGGGCCCGCCCGACTACAGGCGGTACAGCCGCGTCGTCCAGAACTCCCGGACGGCCTCCCGCAACGCGTCCTCCGGGTCGCCAGAGGCGTCCACCGTCGCCACCCGGTCGGCTCGTTCGCGGAAGTCGCCGAGGACGGTGCGTTCGCCGAGGACGACGAGTCCGTCGGCGACGCCCTCG
>NZ_WPCD01000268.1:0-4141 GCF_009741955.1 Halogeometricum sp. CBA1124
AGTCGCTCGACCAGGTCCTCGCCCTCGACGTACACGAGGTCGTTTCGGCGGGCGTAGTCGCGGGCGGCGGCGGGCGAACGCGCCTCCCCCGTCTCGTCGTCGAGCATCTCGCAGACGACGACGGCGGGCGGACGGTCCACCGCGGCGGCGAGAGCGAGGCCGAGTTCGGTGTGGCCCTGTCGGTCGGCCAGCAACTCGGGGGCGCCGCGGAGGAGGTTGACGTGGCCGGGCGAGCGGAACTCGGCGGCGAAGTCGTCGGCACCGTAGTCGCCCGCGAGCGCCCGTTCTGCGGCCGTGCTCAGTTCCGAGATGGTGAGCGCGCGGTCCTCGTCCGTGATGCCGGTGAACGTGTCGCGGTGGTTCACCGGCAGAGAGAACGACGACCGGTCGTCGTACGCCAACTGGTGGTCGACGGCCGTCGGATGGTCGATGACGTCGTCGAGGAACGGCAGGTCGAGGGCGTCGCTCACCGCGTCGGAGAGGGCGACGCAGACGAGGCCGCCCGCGTCGTTGCGGAGACGGGCCACGTCCGCCGGTCCGACGGCGCCCGCGGGGTAGACGATGTCCGTCTCGCCCTCCCTGTCGTCGAAGTCGTGGACGAGGACGGGTTCGCCGGCGCGGAACGCCGCGAGGGCGCGCGAGAGGGCGTCGTCGGTTCGCTGCGCCATCTACACCGCCTCCACGACGACGGTCACGTCGTCGCCGTCGTCCAGTCCCAGTTCGTCTCGGAGTTTCTCGGGGGCGATTATCTCCACCTGCGACTCGTCGTGGTGGGTGCGTTCGGGGACGATGATGTGCGCCGTCTCGAACGACTGGCCCGCGTGGCGGACCGTCGCGGCGTAGCACGTCGCCGGACCGAACGTCCGGTCCTCGTCCTCCCAGCCATCGATGGGGACGGCCTCCAGCGACGCCATCGCGGCGCGGGCGCGGACGCTCTCCTCGGTGAGTTCGACGTTGAGCGTGCCGGCGAACGGTTCGTAGCCGAGGCGTTCCTCGAACTGCGCCTGGTACCCCGGCAGCGAGATGTAGTGACGACCCTCGCCCATCCCGCTGGTGACGGTGCCGGTGAGTTCGACGCTGTCGGCGCTCTCCGACTCGAAGATGCGGCGGTAGTCGGCGTACTCGCGGTGGAGTGCCGCCTCGCCGCTCTCGGTGAGCGAGACCCACTGGCCGTCCGACACCACGTCGCGTTCCACGTACCCCGCCTCGTCCAGTCGCTGGAGGCGGCGCGAGGCGGTCTGCGTCGACGCCGCGAGACGGTCGGCGAGCCCGGAGCAGGAGACTTTCACGGGGCCGGTTCGACCGCCCTCCAGGGCGACGAACTTCAGCGCGGCCAGTTCGTCGTACCCGACGGTGGCCTGTGCCGATTCTGACATCACTCACAGTTCGGAGTAAACACGGATAAGCGTACCGGATGTGAGATGCATCCCAGAATTGAGATAGCGGCGACGGAGCGAGCGGAACCCTCGGTTCGGTTCGGAATTCGGACGGTTCCGGGGTAACTGTGTCGGTCGCGGCACCGCCGCCCGAACGGCGCTGACGGCGTTCGGAAAGGCCTTTAGCCGCACCTCCTGAATGGCGGGTATGTTCAGAGCACTCCGTTCGGAGGTCGAGGACGCGGTGGAAACCGCGCTCTCTTCGCTCGACCTGCCGACCGACGACCTCGGCGTCGAAGAACCGCCGGAGGACGTGCCAGCGATACTCGCCTCCAGCGTCGCCTTCCGTCTGGCCGGCGAGGTGGGCGCGCCGCCGCCGAAGGTGGCCGTGGACATCGCCGAGGAGATAGACGCGACACCGTACGACTACCTCGAATCGGCCGAACCGCAGGGTCCCTACGTGAACTTCTTCGTGAGCGACGCCTACTACGCCGAGACCCTCGAAGCGGGCCGCGAGGAGGCGTACGGCCACCTGCCGGACACCGGTAAGGACGTGGTCGTCGAGCACACCTCCGCGAACCCGACGGGACCGGTCCACGTCGGCCGGGCGCGCAACCCCATCCTCGGCGACGCCATCGCGCGCGTGTTGGAGTTCGCCGGCAACGACGTGGAGCGACACTACTACGTCAACGACGCCGGCCGACAGGTCGCCGTGTTCACGTGGGCGCACGAGACGTTCGACGAGTCCGACCTCCCGGAACCGGAACGCGACCGCTCGGACTACGAACTCGTCCGCTACTACCGCAAGGGCAACGCGTACCTCGAAGAAGCCGACGACGAGGACCTCGCCGCCGCCGAGGCGGAGATAGCCGAGATAATGCAGGGGCTGGAGGCCGGCGACGAGGAGACGTACGAACGCGTCGCCGTCGTCGTCGATCAGGTCCTCGGCGGGATGCGGCAGTCGCTGGAACGCCTCCCGGCGGAGTTCGACGAGTTCGTCAAGGAGACGACGTTCATCCGCAACGGCGACGCCGACGGCGTGGTCGACCGCCTGCAGGACACCGAGCACGCCGTCTACGAGGAGGACGCCTGGCAACTCGACCTCTCGGCGTTCGGCTTCGAGAAGAACCTCGTCTTCCTCCGGTCCGACGGGACGACGCTCTACACGACGCGCGACTTGGCCCACCACGAGTGGAAGTTCGAGGAGTACGACGAGGCCGTCACCGTCCTCGGCGAGGACCACAAACTGCAGGCCGAGCAGTTGAACGCGGCGCTGGAGATTCTGGGCAACGACACCGACCAACTCCGGCAGACGTTCTACTCGTGGGTCAACCTCCCCGAGGGCGGGATGTCCACCCGGAAGGGGACGGGCGTGGACTTGGACGACCTGCTGGACGAGTCCGTCGCCCGCGCCCGCGAAGAGGTCGAGGACCGTCTGGACTCGCGCATCCGCGACGACGAACTGGACGAGGAGGACATCGACCGTATCGCCCGGCAGGTCGGCATCGGGGCCGTCCGCTACGACATCGTCTCGAAACAGCCCACGAAGGGTATCACGTTCGAGTGGGAACGCGCCCTCGACTTCGAGGCGCAGTCCGCGCCGTACGTGCAGTACGTCCACGCGCGCTGTTGCGGCATCCAGAGCGAAGCCGAGGCCGCGGGCATCGAACCGTCGACGGACGTCTCACTCCTCGACACCGAGGCCGAACGGGACCTGATTCGCGTCGTCGCCCGCTTCCCGGCGACGGTCGAACGGGCCGCCGACGACCTGGAACCGCACGTGGTCGCGACGTACGTCCGGGAGTTCGCGGAGACGTTCAACACGTTCTACCGCGAGTGTTCGGTCCTCAACGCCGACGACGACGCCGTCGCCGCCGCGCGCCTCGGACTCGTGGAGGCCGCCCGACACACGGTGGCGAACGCGCTCTACACGCTCGGCATCGAAGCGCCCGAGTCGATGTAGACGGCAGCGGTCACGCGCGCCAGTCGTCCGCGCGGTGCCGCGCGTCCGTCTCAGAGGAGAGGTAGCAACGCGCCCGCGCCGGAGGAGACGAGCGACCCGCCGACAGCCAAGACGATTCCTGCGCCCGCACCGAGTGCGAGGAGGACGAACAGAAGTATCCACCAGAACGGGACGTTCGAGCCAGAGTCAGCCATACCGACGACTCCTCACAGACGAGTAAAAGAACTTCTCCTTTCGCGGCGTCGTGCGACCGCTCAGCCGAGGAAGCGGCCGAACAGCCCCTTCTTCTCCTCCTTCTCCTCGGGTTCGTCCTGCGCGTCCGCCAGCGAGGTGGTGTAGACGCCCTCCTCGCCGTCGTTCTGCTCCCCGTCCGCGTCGTCCGTCTCGGCCTCGTCCCCGTCGGTGTCGTCGGCGTCGGTCGCGTCTTCGTCGTCGTCGGTCACGTCTTCGTCGGCGTCGGTCACCTCGGCGTCGTCGCCGCCGTCGGCGTCACCCGGTTCGGCCGTCTCGATGAGGGGGTCGTCGTCCGCCGGTTCGTCAGCGGCCGGTTCGTCCGCGGCCGGTCCGTCGGCGGAGATGCCGCCCACCGCGCCCGTCTGGACGAGGGGTTCGTCCGCGGCGTCCGCGTCCGGGGCCGGGTCGGGGTCGTCCCCCGACACGCCGCCGACTTCGACGAGTGGGTCCGCGTCGGGCGAGGGAGCCGACCCGGCGTCCGAATCGGCCGTCGGGTCGGCCAGCGGGTCGTCGGCCCCCGTCGCCTCCTCGTCGGCCGTCTCCCCGTCCGCCGTCGCGGCGGCGACTG
>NZ_WPCD01000345.1:0-1643 GCF_009741955.1 Halogeometricum sp. CBA1124
CACGCCGTCGTCCGCGACGCCGGGACGCACGGCGTCACGCTCGGCCGCGAAGTCGGCCGCCGCGGCGAGACGAGACGGGCGGAACTCGCCCACCTCGGGGCCACCGTCGCCGTCGGCGTCCTCGCCGCCGGCGTCGCCGTCGCCCTCACGGGTCTCCTCGGCCGAGTCCCGACGCTCTCGGGGCCGACGCTGCCCGTCGCGCTCGGCGGAGCCGTCCTCGGCGTCGTCGCGTTCGTCGTCGCACTCCGGTGACACGTTCACGGGCGGACGGCCACCGGACTTTACCTCCGGCGCGGCGACCCTTCGGTATGTCCGGTCCTGTGTTCCTCGAAGGAGACGGTGTGACGCTCTGTCCGGCCGACCAGTCGGACATCGACTTCCTCCGAGAACACGAGAACGACCCGCGCATCCGCGAGACGCGAACCGTGCGGATGCCGACAAGCGCGGACCACGTCACCGCCCGCCTCGGCGGAACGATGGGACGCGAGGAGGAGACGGTCGGACTCGTCGTCCGCGACGAGGACGACGAGGCGGTCGGATTCGTCTACCTGCTCCGGGAGGAGTCGAACGCCGTCGGCTTCCGCTACGCTGAGTTGGCCTACTGGATCGCCCACCGACGGTGGAACGAGGGCTACGCGACGGCCGCCGCCGAGACGATGGTCGAGTACGGCTTCGAGGAACTCTGCCTCCACCGCGTGAAGGCCTCCACGTTCGCCGCCAACGAGGCGTCACAGCGCGTGCTGGAGAAGGTGGGCTTCGAACGCGAGGGCGTCGCCCGCGAGGAAGTGTACGCCGACGGCGAGTGGCACGACCGGGTTCGCTACGGCCTCCTCGAGGACGAGTGGCGGGGCGACTGACGCTCCGCGGCCGAGGCGCAGAGTCGGAGCCGTCCGCTACGACAGATTCACTTCGACGGCGACTTCGTTCCGTCGCATGAACGGCGGCGTGTAGGGGTCGTCGTACTGCCACAGGGTCGGTTCGCCGCGGACCTCGATTCCCTCGCGTTCGAGCGTGTCGAGAAGCGACTGCTCGGCGTTCGCCACCCGTCCGCTCGTCGCGTACCACGAGAACCGCTCGACGGCCATCGTCTTCGGTCCCTCGACCACCAGCCGAACGTCCGAGTTCGTCGGCATCGGCGCCGTCTCCAGCGTGTCACCCCGCGGGAGGTAGAACGCCATCCTGACGCCGTCGCCCTCCTCGTCGGTGCGGACGGGTGCGGTCATACTCACCGTCTCGCCGCGGTCCGCGCGGACGGGCGCAGTCACCCCAACCCGTTCGCCGCCGCGCGCCGCGCCGCCGGCCGGTTCCTCGGTGCGCACCGGCGCGGTCATCGAGACGGACTCGCTCGACTCGTTCGCGCCGGAGATGTAGTCGAACAGGCGACGGAACGCCGCCACTTGGTTCGGCGCCGTCGTCTCCGCGAGGAGCGTTCGCGGGTACCGGCGCAGTTCGACGCCGTCCACCGACCGGAGCGATTCGTACGGGACGCCTTCCGCCGAGCGACCGCTGTAGAGGCCCCACGCGGTCCACGCCGCGAGCGCGGTTCCGACGCCCGCCACCAGGAGTTTCGTCGGTCGTTTCATACCAGAGAGAGGTTCGCCGAGGTGAAAAACTCCCTCTCTCCCCCCTTCCCCCCGCACCCC
>NZ_WPCD01000351.1:0-1535 GCF_009741955.1 Halogeometricum sp. CBA1124
CCGACGCGACGACGCCGAGGTCGTTGCCCACCACGTCGCTGAAGACGAGGCCGACCACCGTCGCGGGCGCGGCGAGACGGGCCAGACCGCCGCCCTTGAGCGTCGAGAGGTGCTTTCTGACCGCGTTCAGTTCGCCGATGTGCGCGCCGGACCGGAGGAGGGCGTCCGTCGTCGCCTGGAGGTCCGACAGCGAGATTCCGTCGGCGGGCGCGGAATCACCGCGCTGGCCCCCCCGGTGACGACGGCGAGGACGAGCGTCCGGTCGTCCGTCTCCGCGAGGAGTTCCACGATTCGCGAGGCGCTCTCGACGCCCGCCTCGGAGGGGACGGGGTGTGCGCCCGGCAGGCGGTCGATTCGCTCCCCGCGGCCGGGGTCGGGCGTGACCACGACGCCGCCGTCGATTCGGTCGCCGAGAACCGCTTCGAGGGCGTCGGCCACGCCGTCGCCGGCTTTCCCCCGCCGACGACGAGGACGCGGTCGAACCGCCCGAGGTCGTACGTCGCGTCCGCGACGCGGAGTTCGTCGCCCTCGACGGCGACGGCGTCTCTGACGACGCGGTCGGGTAAGACGGCCGCGACGGCGTCTCTGAGACACGCGATGGCCGTCTCGTGCGCTCGCGTCGGCGTGTCGGCGTCGAACGAGATACTGGTCATACCCCGAGATGCTCCGACAACGGTAAAAAGCGTGGGCGGAAATCGAAGGTAATGAGTCAGGAAGCGGCCGGCGAGGGTCGCGTCCGCGTCGTCGGGACGGCCCACGTCTCCGAGGACAGCGTCCGCGAAGTCGAAGCCGTCGTCGCGGAGGAACGCCCGGACGTGGTCGCCGTCGAACTCGACGAGGGACGGTACCGCCAGATGAAGGGCGGCACGCCCGACGACCTCGAACCCGGAGACCTGCTCCGCGGCAACACCGTCTTCCAGTTCATCGCCTACTGGATGCTGTCGTACGTGCAGGCGCAACTCGGCGAGAAGTTCGACGTGCAACCGGGCGCCGACATGCTCGCGGCCGTCGAGACGGCCGAGGAGTTCGGCATCGACGTGGCCCTCGTGGACCGCGACATCAACGAGACGATGCGGCGCTTCTGGTCGCGGATGCGTTCGTCGAGAAGCTACAGATGGTCGGCGGCCTCGCGTTCGGCCTCGGCGACAGTCGCGGCGTCGGCGTCGTCCTCGGCCTCCTCGTCGGACTGCTGGTCGGCCCGGTGGTCGGCCTGTTCGGTGGGTCGTTCGGCGTCGGCCTCCCCCTCCTCGCCCGCGTCACCGGCGGCGCACTCGTCTTCGCCGCCGTCGCGGCCGTCCTCTGGGTCGGGTCCGCGTCGCTCCTCGACACGGAGGACCGCCTGTTCCTCGCCCTCGGCGTCGGCGTTGCCGCCGGGATGGTCGGTGGCGTCGGACTCGGCGTCGCCGCCCCCGTCGTCGACCGACTGAGCCCGTTCGCCGTCCGCGTCGTCGGCAGTCTCTCCCTGGGCATCGGCGTCGGTCTGTTGCTCGCCGGCCTCGCCGCGACGCTCGCGACGCGTTCGGCATGGGTCCCGA
>NZ_WPCD01000291.1:0-3049 GCF_009741955.1 Halogeometricum sp. CBA1124
GCGCGTCGGCGTCGAGGCGGAGGAGCGCGGGGTGGGCGAGTTCGTCGGCGAGAACCACGTCCGCGTCGCCGAGGGGCGGCGTCGAGAGCGCGTCGACCACGCCGAGCGGATACCGTCGCCACGGGACGGAGACGACGCGCGCCTCGTCGCCCGCCGCGCGGAGTTCCTCGAGGAGGGCCCGGTCGTAGGCGAACCCGCCGGAGGTGGCGTCCACCGACCCCGGCACGACGAGGGCGACGCGCATCAGAGCGGTGCGGTGTAGGCGGCGTTGGCGACGTCGTCCTCCCAGACGGTGACCGTCGTCTCGGCCACCGCGTCGGCGGCGAGTTCGTCGGCGAGTCGGTCGTGAATCACCCGCGCGAAGCGTTCGACGCTCGGGTTGTACCCCTCGAACTCGGGCAGGTCGTTCAGGAACGCGTCCGCGTACCGCGACTCCACGCCGTCCAGCGCCGCCTCGACGGCGTCGATGTCGACGAGGTAGTCGTACTCGTTCAGCGCCTCGCCCGTCAGTTCCACCTCGACGCGGTAGCGGTGCGAGTGGGGGTCACCCTCCGGGCCGGGGTCCGGGACGGTCAGCGCGTGCTGCGCGACGAGCGGTCTGACGACGGTGACGGCGTACATACCCGGTAATCGGCCGGCGATGCCGTAAAACTGCGGTCAGTAGGTGAACAACACCTGCACGGCCGCGGGGTCTCGCTCCAGCAACCGGTAGGCGTCGGCCGCCTCCGCGACCGGAATCCGGTGAGTGACGAGCGACGACGGTTCGAGGTCCGCGAGGGCGTCGAGGGCGTAGTCCAGACGGCGGTCCTTGTCCCACCGGCCGGCGTGGTCGGCGTCGATTCGGCTGACCTGACTCGAGCGGATGCGTATCTTGCTCCGGTGGAACCGCCCGCCGAGGTCCAGCGAGACGCGTTTCTCGCCGTACCACGACCCGACGACGAGGCGGCCGTCGTCGCCGGTGGTCGACAGGGCGTCCGAGAGGGCGTCGGGGTTCCCCGAGAGTTCGAAGGAGAGGTCGCTGCGCCCGTCGCCGGCGAACCGGTCGGTGACGGCTCCCGGCACCTCCTCGGGGGCGAACGACGCGTCCGCGCCGAGCGAACGCGACCGCTCGCGACGCGGCGCGTGGCAGTCCACGGTGACCAGTTCCGAGAGGGGGAACCGCGACAGCAACGCGGTGGTGACGAGGCCGACGACGCCCTGCCCGAAGACGGCGGCGCGTTCGCCGACGCGCGGCCGGCCGTCCATCACCAACCCCGTCGCCGTCTCCATCGTCGCCAGCATCGCGGCGTCCTCGTCGGACAGGGCGTCCGGCAGGGGGACGAGCGACGCCGGGTCGGCGCAGAAGTGACTCGCGTGCGGGTGGAAGGCGAAGACGCGCCGGCCCGCCCACGAGGGGTCCACGGCGTCGCCGACGGCGGCGACGACGCCGACGGCCGCGTACCCGTACGAGAGAGGATAGGCGAACGGTTCGTTCAGCGCGTCTATCGTCTCGTCGAGGGGTGTGTCGTCGGGCACCTCGTCGCGGTAGACGAGGAGTTCGGTGCCGGGACTCACCGCCGACGTCGACGTCTCCACCAGCACCTCGCCGTCGTCCGGCGACGGAACCGGCTCTCTCGCCACCTCGACGGTGCGCGGACCGGTGAACCGCACTCGTCTGGCGCCCGTCACGTGTGCACGCCCGGGAGAGGCGAGTGCGGCGCGGTTCCGTCCGCTGTCGGTCGAGTCATACCCAAACTGACGACGGCGACGGGGTAAAACTGTCGCGCGGGGGAACGTTCACCATCGCACGGGTCCTACGCTGGACCGTGAGCGACGAGGCCGAAGTGACGCCCGGCGTCGACGCGGACGCCGGTGCCGACGCGCCGTCCGGTACCAGCGCGGAGTCCGGTACCGGCGCGGGTGCCCGACGGACGACCCGACAACTGTTCTCCCTCGGCGTCGGACTCGCCGCGTGTACCGCCGTCGCCGCCGTCGTCGGCGAGCGTCGAGTGCCGGCGCGGGACTCCCGTGGGCCGTCGTCGCGGCGTCGGGGGTGGCCGCCGTCGTCGGATTCGCCGGACTGCGCGCCGACCGGAACCGCCCGGCCGAGGGACGTCGAGCGTTCGAGTCGCTCGGCGTCGCCAACGCGGTGACGCTCTGCCGCGGCGCACTCGTCGCCTTCCTCGCCGGGTTGCTCGTCGTCCCGACGCCGTTCGGGTGGCTCCCCGCCCTCCTCTACGGGACCGTCGCGGCGCTCGACGCCCTCGACGGCGCCATCGCCCGTCTGCGCGGCCGGACGACGCTCCTCGGGGCGTCGCTGGACGTGAACGTCGACGCCGCCGGACTCCTCGTCGCCGCCCTCGTCGGCGTCGTCGCGGGGTCGCTCCCGCCGTGGTACCTCCTCGTCGGCGTCGCCCGCTACCTGTTCCTCCTCGGCGAACGGGTGCGACGGCGGCGGGGGCTTCCCGTCTTCGAACTCCCGCACAGTACCACCCGTCGCGTCCTCGCGGGCGTGCAGATGGCGACGACGGCCGTGGCGCTCGCGCCGGTGGTTCCGCGCTGGGCCGCGTGGACGCTGGCGACGGCGACGATGCTCCCGTTCCTCGGGAACTTCCTCCGCGACTGGTTCGTCGTCTCGGGCCGGCGGGAGCGCCCGTTCCCCTAGTCGCGCCGGAGGAGGACGACGAGGACGCCGACGAGGGCGAGTTGGGCGACTTTGTCGACGACGGCGACCGGAGAGAGCTGGTTCAGTCCCTGAACCACCGTGACGGCGTAGATGGCGACCTGTCCGAGGACGAACGGGATACCGACCAGGTACGCGAGTCGGCGGCGGACGTTCAGGACCACCATGGCGACGCCGACGGCGAACCCGACTGTGGCGACGAGAAAGGAGACGCCGAACGCCGACGGGAGGGCGGCGACGCCGAGGACGAGGGTGGGACGACGCCCGAGAGGGGCGGCGGAGGGGCGATACCGACGTAGTGCACCGTCGTGAGCGAGGCGGTGTCGGATGCGCGGACGACATGCCCCGACCTGTTAGTGGGGAGGGACGATTAACAGTCGGTGCCGG
>NZ_WPCD01000352.1:0-1514 GCF_009741955.1 Halogeometricum sp. CBA1124
CGAACTGCCGCGGCGTCGCGGCGACGAGCGTTATCGGGAGCACGTTCCCCTCGTCGCGAGGGGGTTGAGCGTCGTCGCCGCGCCGAGTCCCCACGGGAGGAACGCCGCGCAGAGAAGCGGGAGGGTCGAGAGGACGTTCGAAAGCGACCCGGTTCCGGCCAGCGTGCCCGCGAAGACGAACAGCGGCGTCAGGAGGAACGTGAGTCGCCGCGGGTCCCGACGGGCGCGCAGGAGCGTCATCTCCGCGACGCGGCGCGTCGGCAGGTCGACGCGCGCCGGAAACGCGAACGGCGAGACGGCGGCGCTCAGGCCGGACCACGCGGACGACCCGCCGTCCGAACCGCCCGTCACGGCGCCGGGCGAGGAGGCGGATGCCGACGCCGCGTCGTCGCCCGTCGCGACGGGTCGACGGCCGCTTCGAACCACAGCGCCGACGCCTCGCGTTCGAGGAGGGCACCGCCGACGACGAGGACGCCGACGGCGCCGACGAACGCACCCGCCGCGCGCGGCGGTGACCCGGTCACCGGCGTCGCCACGCCCGTCAGGTCGGCGAACCAGCCCATCGGGAGCCACGCGAACGTCGCCCGGTCGAGGCCGACGAGTTCGGGCGCCTGGAAGGCGAAGAACGCGCCCATGGCGACGACGACGACGGGGACGCCGAGCGCCGTCTTGTGCCGGGCGACGAACGGCGAGGTGGCGAGGAGGAGGGCGACGCCGTAGCCGACGAGCGACCCGGCGACGACGGCCGAGAGGACGGCGAGGAGGACGACGAGAGGGACGACGACGAGGAGCGCGAACGAACCGAGCGCGTACGCCGACAGCGCCGTCACGACCAGCACGGGCGGCGTCGCGTACGAGAGGACGCGGAGCGTCTCGGCCAGCGCCAGACCCAGGACGACGCTCCGCGTGGAGGCGGCCGTCAGGAGGAGCGACTCCGCCTCGGGCCGCGGGCGGGTGGAGACGACGCGCTGAGCGACGAGGAAGACGACGAACGACCAGAACATGGCGACACCGCCCCGCGCCGCGTCGGAGACGGGGACCGAGTCGACGGAGACCGACCCCACCAGCAGAGCGCCGAGGAGGAGGAACATCGCCGTCGGGAACAGCGTTCCGAGGACGGTGAGGACGAACCGACCCGTGCTCTCGCGGAGGCCGCGGACCGACCGCCAGAACTCGAAGCGGCCGACGCGGACGGCGTTGGCCGCCCACCCCGGTTCGGACGCCACCGCACCGGAGTCGGGCGCGCGTCCACCCGACTCAGACATCGGGCGTCGTCTCCTCCTCCGCTATCCCGGTCGTCCCGTCCGCGTCGGACGCCGTCGCGGCCGACTCGGCCGACGCCGTCGGGTCGGCGCTCGTCACGTCGAGGAAGGCGTCTTCGAGCGTCCCGCCGCCGCTCTCGGCCCGCGAGACGAGTTCGGCGGGCGAGCCCTCGGCGACGAGCGACCCCTGGTAGAGGATGCCGACGGTGTCGGCCACCTCCTCGACGACGGGGAGGATGTGCGTCGAGAGGA
>NZ_WPCD01000057.1:0-17265 GCF_009741955.1 Halogeometricum sp. CBA1124
CGCCGTCGTCGCCGCCCTCGCCCACGACGCCCTCGGCGACGACGCCGTCGCGTGCACGGCCAAGTCAGAGACGCTCCCCGCCGAGGAGTTGGACGACGCTCGCCGCGTCGCCGACGAAATCGGCATCCGTCACGAAGTCGTGGAGTTCTCCGAACTCGACAACCCCGACTTCGTCGAGAACGACGGCGACCGGTGTTACCACTGCCGGACGATGCGCCTCGGTCGGATGTACGACGCCGCCCGCGACCGCGGCATCGAGACGGTGTGCGACGGGACGAACGCCTCCGACCCCGGCGAGGGCCACCGGCCCGGACTGCGCGCCGTCGAGGAGCTAGAGGTGCTCTCGCCGCTTCTCGCGCACGACATCGACAAGGAGGAGGTGCGCGCCATCGCCGACGACTACGGACTCTCGGTCGCCGACAAGCCGTCGATGGCCTGTCTCTCCTCGCGCATCCCGACCGGCATCGAGGTGACCGAGGAACGCCTGACGCGCGTCGAGAAGGCCGAACGCGTCGTCCGCCAGTGGGGGTTCTCGCAGTTCCGCGTCCGCGACCACGACGGACTCGCCCGCATCGAAGTCGCCGCCGAGGAGTTGGAGACGGCGCTGAACCCCGACTTCGTCGCCGCCGTCCGCGAGGAACTGTCCGACCTCGGCTTCGACCACGTCACCCTCGACCTGCACGGCTACCAGACCGGCAGCGTCAGTCCGGCGGCCGACGAGGCCGACGACGAACCCGTCGTCGAGGACGTGTTCGCCACCGACTACCCGACGAAGTAGGTCCCGAGTTCGGGCGCGCCGAGCGAACTGCGACCCGGTCGCACGCGAGAGTTATGCTCCTCTGCAGCGTCTGACTCTCGATGAGAGAGATTCGGACGGCCATC
Source organism: Halogeometricum sp. CBA1124 (assembly GCF_009741955.1). Lineage (NCBI taxonomy): Archaea > Methanobacteriati > Methanobacteriota > Halobacteria > Halobacteriales > Haloferacaceae > Halogeometricum > Halogeometricum sp. CBA1124. The sequence goes on from NZ_WPCD01000057.1 coordinate 883, forward strand.
GACATCGACGCGACGCCCGAACGCGTGTGGGAGGTCCTCACCGACTTCGAGGACTACGGGGCGTGGAACCCGTTCGCGCGCATCACCGGCCAGCCGAACGTCGGGGCGCGCCCGCACGTGCGACTGACGCCGCCGAACGGCCGCGGGATGAGCTTCCGGCCCAGAGTGACCGCCGTGGAGCCGAACCGCGAGTTCCGCTGGCGCGGTCACCTGTTCGTCCCCGGTCTGTTCGACGGCGACCACCGGTTCGAACTGGAACCCCTCGACGGCGGGGCGGGAACGCACTTCGTCCACTCGGAGGCGTTCACGGGCGTCCTCGCCGGACTGCTGTTCCGGTTCGTCGGCGACGACACGGAGGCGGGCTTCGTCGCCATGAACGAGGCGCTGAAGCGTCGCGCTGAGGAGGCGTCCGCCGAAACCGGGGGCGACCCGGCACCGAACCCGTCGGCGGAGTGACTGGCCGATTCCCGCACATTTTTTGTGTGGCTGAGCGGACACGACGAACCGTGTATCCCCGTCACGCGGAGCGTCGACCGTGAGCCGAAACGTCCTCCGACGCGGCGTCCGCAACGCCATCGAGCATCCGCGCGTCGTCTACCGCCTCCTGTTCGCCGTCCTCGTCGCGTTCGTCCTCCTCCTGTTCGGCTTCCCCCTCTACTGGCTGCTCGTCCTCGCGGTGACGCCGCCGACGGCCGTCGCCGGACTCGGCCTGTTCCCCGAGACGGTGACCGCGTCGAACTTCGTCGCCGTCGTCGCGTTCACCTCGTTCGGCCGTCACCTGCTCAACGGCCTCGTCGTCGCCACGCTCAGCACCGCCGTCGTCCTCGTCGTCGGGTCGCTCGCGGGGTACGCGTTCGGCCGCCTGTCGTTCCCCGGCCGCAGGCCCCTGCTCCTCGTCTTCCTCGTCGTCGCGTACACGCCGCCCGCGGCGTTTCTGGTGCCGCTGTTCCGACTGTTCACCGGCGTCTCGGTTCCGCTCGGACCGGTGACGCTGACGACGCCGACGCTCTACAACACGCCGGGGGCCGTCGTCCTCCCCACGTCGATGCTGACGCTCCCGCTGGCAATCTACGTGCTGACGGTGTTCTTCGCGCAGATACCCGACGAGTTGGAGGCTGCGGCGCGCGTCGAGGGCGCGACCAGACTGGGAGCGCTCAGGCGCGTCGTCCTCCCCCTCGCCCGGCCGGGTGTCGCCGCCGCCGGCGTCCTCACGTTCGTGCAGGTGTACAACGAGTTCTTCTTCTCGTACCTCATGACCGACGGCGACCCCAGACACTGGGCACCGCTGGCCCCGTTCGTCTACGGCCTGCGGTACTCGGAGGCGACGCTCGGAGCGGCCGCCGCCGTCCTCGGACTGGCACCCGTCGCGGTGGTCCTCCTCGCCGCGAACGACTCGCTCGTGGAGGGCGTCGCGGCCACCGTTCCGGTCGAGCGGTGACGCCGTCGGGGACTCGTCGGCGTGCGATTCCGCGCACTTTTTCTCACCGCGTGTGACAGGTTCGGCATGTCCGACTCCACTACGTTCTCTCGGCGGACGGTCCTCCGCACGCTCTCGGTCGCCGCCGCCGTCGCAGCGAGCGGCTGTCAATCCCGTCAGAGAGGACAGTCGCCCGCGACAGGGAGCGACGACGAGACGGCCGCAGGAGCCGCGTCGACGGCGGAGACGGATCCGTCGGGGCCGTCGCTCGAACTCCCGGAGGAGACGCGAATCGCTGACCCGCTACCCGTGACTGCGAGCGGTCTCGAACCCGGCGCGACGGTCGAACTCTCGCTGCGACCGACCGACCCTTCCCTCGAATCGTACCGATGGCGGCGGGAGTACACGGCCGACGACGGTGGCCGCGTCGAGGCCTTCGCGGGCGCGACCGACGAGAGGCGTGAACCACGGATGATGCTCGCGTCGCTGGCGGCGTCGAGCGGCGACGACAGCGACAGCAGCGGCGGTGAGAGCGACGGCGACGCCGACCCGTTTCGACTCGGCGACAAGGCCGTGCTGGACCTGCGAGCGGAACTCCGCCGCGGCGGGTCGGTCGTGGCCGCGGCGACGACGACGCGCGTCGCCCGAAGCCCCGAGAGCAGGGGCCGGACCGCCGACGCCGATTCCCTCGTGGGCACCGTCTACGAACCGCCGGGAGACGGTCCACACCCGCCGGTCGTCGTCCTGCACGGCTCCGCCGGCGTCGTTCCCGAGGAGTTCTGTCACATGTTGGCGACGCAGGGGTACTGGACGCTCGGACTCCGGTACTTCGGACCCTCGGAACAGCTTCCAGACGGGTTGGCGAACGTGCCGATGGCGTACTTCGAGCGGGCGGTCGAGTGGGCGGCGTCGCGGTCGGCGACGACGGACGCGGGCGTCGGTCTGGTGGGGCTCTCCCGGGGCGTCGAACCCGCGCTGGCGACGGCCGCGGCGCGCGACGGTCACGCGACGGTCGTCGGGTACAGCGGGAGCGGCGTGTTCGCGCCGGGGTACGAGGCCACCGAGCGGATACCGTGGACTCGCGACGGCGAGCCGGTCGCCTCGCTGTCGGCGTTCGACGACTTCTGGACGGCGTACGAGAACGCCGACTGCGAGTCCGCCGCCGACTGCACGTACGACCGGCCCCGGGAGCCGTGCGACGCCGTCGCGTGCGGTCTCGACCACGTCAGAACGACCGCGCGCGACGCGTACGACGCACTCACGATTCCGGTCGCGGAGATAGACGGCCCCGTCACGCTACTGACCGGTGAGGACGACGGTCTGTGGGACGCACCGCTGTACTCGGAGTTCGCGCTGTCCCGATTGGTCCGCAGCGACCACGACCAGCCGTTCGGACACCACGCTCACGAGGGCGCCGGGCACGTCTTCCACCGCCCGTACCACGCGAACCTGCTCCGGGGCGGGACGCGGGCGGGAAACGCCGCGGCCGCCGTGCGGTCGTGGGTGCGGACACTCGACACGCTGGAGGCCGGACTACGTCGCCGAGGCGAGTGAGACTGCGAGGGGTCAGTTCCCGGTCCACCGCAGGAGGAACAGCGTCCCCTCGAACAGCGTTATCATCGTCGCGGCGATGATGATTGGGGCCATCCCCGTCGGGTCGGGGCTGACGAAGAACGCAAGCCCGAGGAAGGAGGCCCAGAAGATGAGCCGGCGGGCCACCAGCCACTCGCGGGTGACGAGGTTCATCATGATGGCGAGCATGATGAACAGCGGAATCTGGAAGATGATGGCGTTGTAGCCCATCAGGATGAGGATGAGGTTGAACGTCTCCTTCAGGCCGAACGCGATGACCGCCGTCCCCTGCGTGTAGGACGTGAAGTACGCGAAGATGGCCGGGAGGACGACGAAGTGCGCGAAGGCGATGCCGACGAACGCGAGGACGAGGCTCGTCGGCACCGCGGCGAGGTAGTAGCGTCGCTCCCGCGGGAACAGCCCGGGGCGCATGAACAGGTACGTCTGGTAGACGAACACCGGGAGGCCGACGACGAGGCCCGCCAGTCCGGCCACCTTCAGTTCCGTCAGGACGAGTTCGAGCGGACCGTAGACGCGCGGGCGACGTTCGGCAATCTCCGGCGCGCCGGGGATGTGCTTGTTCCAGAGGAAGTTGATGACGTCCGTCGAACTGACGAGGTTCAGGTTCATCGCCTGATTCGCCAGGTCGGCACCGGGGTACAGAACCAGCGTGACGAGGCCGCCGACGAGGAACACCACGGCCAGCCGGTTGACCATCTCCTCGATGTGGTCGGCCAGCGGCATCTCCTGGTCGGTCTCCGGGCCGTCGCCGAACATCCCGTCGTCGAGTTCGTCGTCCGCGAAGTCGGGTGTCGACCCGCCGGTGACGGTGGGCGCGCCGCCGTCGGTGTCGGCGACGGCCTCGCCGTTCTCATCCCCGCCGTACCGGAGTTCGTCCGCCGTCTTCGGTTCCGGCGGTGCGTGGTCCTCGGGCCAGAGGTCCTCCGCGCGGAGTCGTCGGCGTCGGTCGACGCGTCGGCGTCGTCGGAATCGCTGGCGTCGTCAGCGTCGGCGTCGTCCGACGACTCCTCCGGCGGTTCGACGAGTCCCTCGCGTTCCATCGTCACGTCGTCTACGGGGGCGTCCACGTCTTCCGGGTCGGTCTCCGCGCCGGGGCGGCCCTCGGCGGTGGCGGCGACGTCCGGCCGGTCGTCGACCGAGTCCGGCACCGACTCCGGCGGCGTCGTCTCGGTATCGCCGTCTGTGCCGGTATCGCCGTCTGCGCCAGTATCGTCGCCGTCGGTGCCGGCGTCGCTATCGCCTTCGTCCGCGGGTCCGTCGTCGGTGTCCTCCGCGTCGGTGTCCTCCGCATCGGCGTCGTCCCCATCGTCCGCGTCGTCGTCGACCGCGGAGGCGTCGCTGTCGGTGTCGTCCGACGGCGCAGACGCGTCCTCGGTCGGCGTGTCGGACGATTCGGTCGTCTCGGCGTCGTCCGAGGGGACGCGCTCGGACTCGTCGGCGTCCGATGACGGACGGTCGGACTCCGAATCGTCGGCCATTCATCAGTGATTCTCTGCCCGTTTCTTATAGGCCTTTCCGGATGGGCGCGCGGCGACGCGGTGAAAAAGATTGATAACCGCGAGATGGCTTTCCTCGGGTATGTCCAGCGCGCTCGACGAGGACACCCGCCGCGCCATCGACGACGGTCGCGAGACCGCCGGTGCGATGCTCCGCGCGGCGCAGAAGGACCTCCAGAAGGTGTTCATCGTCTTCCTCGTCGGCTTCCTCGGCACGTTCTACGCGCTCCGTCTGTACATCTGGGACTTCCTCGAGGCCATCACCAGACGGAACATGAACGCGGCCGTCAACGAGCAGGTCGAGATTATCGCGCAGACGCCGTTCGACGTGGTGCTGTTGCAGGCGAAGATAGGCCTCGTGACCGGACTCATCCTCGCCGCGCCGGTGTTCATCTTCTTCTCCCGCGACGCCCTCAGAGAGCGCGGCCTGTGGCCGTCGTCGCCGGTCCCCCGGTGGCAACTCGCGCTCATCGTCGTCGGGATGGTGACGCTGTTCGGCCTCGGCGTCGCCTACGGCTACGTCTTCTTCTTCCCCATCACGTTCCGATTCCTCGCCCAGAACACGGTGAACATCGGCTTCGCGCCGACGTACTCCATCGTCAAGTGGGCGCAGTTCATGTTCCTCCTGACCGTCTCGTTCGGGCTGGCGAGCCAACTGCCGCTCGTCATGACGCTGCTGTCGTACGCCGAAATCGTCCCGTACGAGACGTTCCGCGACCAGTGGCGCTACGCGGTGCTCGGCGTCTTCGCCGCCGGCGCGATGTTCACGCCGCCGGACCCGTTCACGCAGATTCTGTGGGCCGTCCCCGTGCTGACGCTGTACGGTATCAGCCTCTACATCTCGAAGGTCGTCGTCACGGCCCGTCGCAGCAGCGAACAGATCGACCTCCGGACCGCCGTCGGGAAGCGGTGGAACCTCGTCGCCGGGAGCACCGCCCTCGGCGCCGCGGCCGTCTACCTCTACTACTCCTACGGCGGGCCGGCGGCCGTCAACTCCCTCCTGGACCGCGTCGGGAGCAGCTACTTCGTCCCCGAACTTGGGGCCCTCCTCGGCGTCGCACCGGAGACGGCGCTCGTCGTCTGGTCCGTCCTCGGTGCCCTCGCGTTCGCGCTCCTCGGTCTCGGCTACGCCGTCTACAAGGACATCGAGGAGTCCGTCGGACCGCTCGAACGCGGCGTCGGCGACCCCTCGAAGATAGACGTGCGCGAACTCGACGCGGCGGGCGTCCGGGCCGCGCCGCCCGAAGTGTTCGCCGACCTGAGCGAGGAGGAGGCGATGGGCATCGCGGGCGACGCACTCGACGACGGCGACAAGGAGAAGGCGCAGGCCATCGTCGACCGGTTCGACGAGGCGGAGGAAGAACGCGAGGCCGCCGAGGGCGACGCCGACGCCGGTGACGCCGACCAGCAGGGCGAACTGGAAGACAGAGCGACGCGCGCCGGCGGGACGTTCCTCGACGAACTCACCGACGGCGAGACGGACGAGGACGACATCGGCGGCTACTACAAGGACCTCGCGTTCATCTTCGAGACGGTCACGTCGAAGGCGTTCCGCATCGTCGCGCTGTTCATGCTCGTCCTCGCGGGGACGTTCACGTGGCTCTACACCGTCGGCTTCAAGGAGGTGTACGAGCAGTTCCTCGGCCGCCTCCCCGCCGCGGTGACGCCCGAGGAGGTGCTGAACGTCGTCGCCCTCCACCCGATGGAGGCGCTGCTGTTCCAGGTGAAGTTCTCGACGCTCGTCGCCGTCCTCGTCACGCTCCCGGTGGTGGCGTACTACGCGTGGCCCGCCCTCCGGGACCGTCAGATCGTCCGCCGTCGCCGCCGCACCGTCTTCTTCTGGACCGGGTCGCTGGTGTTCGGACTGCTCGGCGGGTTCGTCCTCGGGTACTTCTACGTCGCCCCCGGCGTCATCTCGTGGCTGGTGAACGACGCGGTGCAGGCGAACATGATAATCTCCTACCGCATCACCGACTTCTTCTGGCTCATCTTCTTCACGACGGGCGGCATCGGCATCCTCGCGGACATCCCCATCCTGATGCTGTTGCTCAACGGTGCGGGCGTCACCTACCAGACCCTCCGGGGTCGCTGGCGCGAGGTGACCGTCGGCATCCTGACGTTCGCCGCCCTGTTCACCCCCGCGGGCATCGTCTCGATGTTCCTCGTCACGATTCCGCTGATGGCCGCCTACAGCGTCGGCCTCGGCGTCCTGTTCGTCGTCACCCTCGGCGGCCGGCGGAACCTCGCGCCCGCCCGCGACGCCGCCTGAATCGGACCGAGACGCGGCGGCGCGCCCGAGGCGACGGCGTATTCTCCTGCGAGTATCGGACCAGCGCCGGGATCGCGACGCGAACGCGCCGGACGCGACAGAGCCGCCCGGATTCGGAGTCCTCTCGCCTCGATATTCCCGTCTGCTTATCCAGCGAAGAACCGAGTCACATATACCCGTCGGGATTGCATAGTGTCTATCATGTCCAAGATTAGCGTCGAGATACCCGACGAGTTACTCGCGGACCTCGACGAACACGTCGGCGACGACAAGAAGTTCGTCAACCGGAGCGACGCGGTTCGCGCCTCCATCCGGAAGACGCTGGACCTCCTCGACGAGATAGACAACCGGCACGACAGACTCGACGATGAGTGAGACCCGACTGGGAACGGGGCAGGTGGCCATCCTCGCGCTGTTCGTCACCGCGCTGACGACGGCGCAACTCACCGCCTCGAAACTGCTCGCCATCCCGGTTCCGGACGCCCTCGGGAGCCTCCCCGTCGTCGGCGCGACGGTTCTGATGCCCGGGGCGGCGCTGGCGTACGCGCTCACGTTCTTCGCCTCGGACTGTTACTCGGAACTGTACGGCCGGCGTGCCGCGACGGTGATGGTCAACGTGGGCTTCGCGATGAACTTCGTCCTCCTCGCCCTCGTCTGGGGGACCATCTTCATGCCCGCCGCGAACCCCGAGTTCGCCGGGCAGTTCCGCACCGTCCTCGCCTCCGGGACGAACGTCGTCGCCGGCAGCCTCCTCGCCTACGTCGTGAGCCAGAACTGGGACGTGTTCGCCTTCCACCGCATCCGCGAGGTGACCGGCGGCGACCACCTGTGGCTCCGCAACGTCGCCTCGACGGCGACGAGTCAGGCGATAGATACGGTCATCTTCGTCACTGTCGCGTTCTACGTCGCCCCGCGACTCCTCGGCATCGGCGAGGCGTTCCCGCCGAGCGTCGTCCTCTCACTCGTCGTCGGGCAGTACCTCCTGAAACTGCTCATCGCGGTGGTCGACACGCCGTTCGTGTACGCCGTCGTCGCCGCCCTCGGCGGCGGCCGCGGCCGTGACGAACGTGACCCGTGGGCGCTGGAGTGAACGCCGACGTGTCGCGAAACTGACTAACGACCTTATGAGGGGTGGTATCGTACGACACGCATGGTAGCAGAGCGGCGCGTCCGTCTGACCGAGGGAGACAGCATGGAGCGCGGGCTTCGATGTCCGTCCTGCGGGACGTACACGACTCTCTCTGACATCATCGCCACGGGGCGGTGTCGAAACGGCAGTCGCCGAGGGAACTGCGACGTCAACCTCCACGTCGACGTGGTCGTCGAGGAGTGAGTCCCGCGGTGGACGAACCGACCGGTGCGACGGCGTCCGACCGCGGTGGCGTCGCTACGGTTCGACCAGTTCGGCGAAGCCGAAGTTCGGCTTGAGGTCGGTGACGCGCACGTGAACCTCGTCGCCCGCCTCGGTCCCGGGGACGAACAGCGTGTAGCCGTCCACCTTGGCGATGCCGTCGCCCTCGCTCCCCACGTCGTCGATGACCACGTCGAGTTCGTCACCGGTGGCGACGGGCGCGGTGATGCGGTGTTTGCCGACCAGATACTGCTCGGAGGACTCGTTCCGCGAGGCGTCGGGCCGGATGGAGCGGACGTACTGGAACTCCTCCTCCACGTCGGCCCGGAAGTCGGCGAGGTCCTGCCCGTCGAACACCTTCACGGCGAAGTCGCCGCCGGCGGGGAGGAGGTCCAGGGCGACTTCGAACGCCTGCCGGGCGAGGTGGATGGACCGGGCGTGGTCGAGCGAGTACTCGCCGGTCATGTTCGGCGCCATGTCGGAGATGACGACGTCCGCTCCCTCGGCCCCGATTCGGTCGCGCAGGCTCGCCTTCGTCTCCTCGTCGGTCATGTCGCCGCGGACCGTCTCGACGTTGTCGAGGTCCAGGTCGCGGATGCGCTGGAGGTCGACGCCGACGACCTTGCCGTGGTCGCCCACCGCCTCCGAGGCGACCTGGAGCCACCCGCCGGGGGCGGCGCCGAGGTCCACGACGGTGTTGCCGGGGCCGAACAGACCGGCGTCCTCGTCCAACTGCTTGAGCTTGTACGCCGACCGGGTCCGGTAGCCCTCCTGTTTGGCCTTGTTGTAGTAGTGGTCTTTTCTGGTCATGGCTTTGGTGTCGAACTGAGCGAGGCGTCCCGCGAGGGAACCGCCGGCGAAGCCGCGTTCATACACGAAGCGACGGGGTCGACCCGGAAATGCACATCGGATGCGAGCGCTCGGCGGCACCGCTCGGTCGCACCGAGCGACGACACCGACTACGCGTCGGCGTCGGGCTTTCGACCCTCGATAGTCGCGGAGACGATGTAGTCGCTCAGGTCGAGCGAGTCGTCCCACTCGCTGATGAACTCGGCGCTCTCCTCTTTCGGCGCGATGGCCACGTCGACGAACCCCGCGTCGGACAGCATCGCTTCGAGTTCGTCCACGGTGGAGGCGCCGGCGACGCAGGCGGCGACGGACTCGGGGTCCGAGCGGACCGACTCGGGCACGGGCGCCGTCATCACCACGTCGGAGATGGCGAGTCGGCCGCCCGGCCGGAGGGCGCGGAACGCCTCGCGGAACACCTGCGGTTTGTCCGGCGAGAGGTTGACGACGCAGTTGGAGATGACCACGTCCACCGTCTCGTCCGCGACGGGGAGGTGCTCTATCTCGCCGAGGCGGAACTCGACGTTCTCCGCGTCGTTCTCTCGGACGTTGTCGCGCGCCTTCTCGACCATCGCCGGCGTCATGTCCACGCCGAGGACGCGGCCGTCCTCGCCGACCTCCTGTGCGGCGAGGAAGCAGTCGAAGCCGGCGCCCGACCCCAGGTCGAGGACCGTCTCGCCCTCGCCGAGCGAGGCGATGGCCGTCGGGTTGCCGCACCCGAGGCCGAGGTCCGCGCCCGCGGCGACGGCGGCGACGTCCTCGTCGGTGTAGCCGAGTTCCGTCGAGTCGGTCGCGTCGGCGTCGACGTCACAGCAGCCGTCGCCGTCGTCGCAGCAGTCGCCGTCCGAGTTCGACTCGGCGGTGCTCGACGCCGAGTCCGAGTCGGTCGCGATGCGGGCGTACCGGTTCCGGACGGCGCGTCGCTGTTCGTCGGGGTCGATACGTCCGGTCTCGTCGGTCGGTGAGTCGCTCATGACAGTCGCTCCTCGACTTCGTCGAACAGTTCGACGACGTTCGCCTCGATTTCGTCCCGAATCTCGCGCGCTCGTTCGTCGTCGGCCCCATCGGGGTCGTCCAGCGCCCAGTCGCGCACGTCGACGCCGGCGGCGGTGTCGAGTTCGAGCGTCGAACAGCCCATCGTCGCCACGTAGTCGCAGGCCTCCAACTCGGTCGTCGACACCTCCCGCGGCACCCGATCCGAGAGGTCGAACCCCTCCTCGCCCATGATGCGGACGACCACGTCGTGGACGTGGTCGGCGGGGTGGGTGCCGCCGGTCAGTATCTCCACCCGCTCGGTGAGTCCGCGGCGTTCGCGCTCGCGTTCGGCGAACGCGGTCGACATCTGGCTGCGCCCGGCGTCTGGACGCAGACGAACGCGACGCGGACCGAATCTGACCCCGCGGTCCGGTCGTCGGCGTCGCTCATTCGTCCGCACCTCGCGTGGCATCGAGTGCGGCGAGCAGTCGGTCGGCCCGGTCGGTGGTGCCGTAGTAACGCCACGTCCCCTCCTTCCGACGCGAGAGCAGACCCGCGTCCGTGAGGTCCGAGAGCGCGTGACTGACGGCGCTGTCGCTCACCTCGAACACCGGCGTGATCTCACAGACGCAGAGTTCCTCCTCCGCGGCGGCGAGGAGTCGGACGATTCGGAAGCGCGTCTCGCTCCCGAGCGTCTTCAGTATCTCCACGTCGCGGTCGACGGTGTCCGGAATCCCCTCGCTGAGGGCCTCCAGACGCGCGAGTCGGTCCGCCACCTCGGCCTCACAGCACTCGCCCGCCTCGTCGGCGACGAGACGCCGAAGTCTGGTCGTGTCTGTCTCCATGTCTGAGTATATGAGCAACTGTTCAGATAATACTTTCGGCGTCGGGCGAGGCCGGTGGTCGGCGCAGTCAGACCGCCACACGCACGCTCACGCGACGTGCGGGAACACACTTAGCGAGCGCGAAAATCACGGGTATTTTTAAGCCCGCTGTCGTACCTCCGGTCACATGTTCAAGGCCATCGTGAGCGCCTCCACGCTCCGGGACGCGCTGGATTCGGTGAGCGTACTCGTCGACGAGTGCAAGATTCGACTGAACGAGGACGACCTCTCGATTCGAGCGGTCGACCCCGCCAACGTCGGGATGGTCGACTTGACCCTCGACGCGGCGGCGTTCGAGTCCTACGAGGCCGACGGCGGCGTCATCGGCGTCAACCTCTCGAAACTCGAGGATTTCGTCGGCATGGCGAACTCCGACCAACTCGTCGAACTCGAACTCGACGAGGAGACGCGGAAACTCAACATCCGCATCGACGGCCTCTCCTCGACGCTCGCGCTCATCGACCCCGACTCCATCCGGCAGGAACCCGACATCCCGGACCTCGACCTCCCCGCCGAAATCGTCCTCGAGGGCGCGCAACTGGACCGCGGTATCAAGGCCGCGGACATGGTCTCCGACCACGTCCGCCTCCGCGTGGACGACGCCGAGGAGGCGTTCCACATCCAGGCGCAGGGCGACACCGACGACGTGGACTTCCAACTCGACGCCGCGGACCTCATCGACCTCACCTCGGGGACGGCCGACTCGCTGTTCTCGCTGGACTACCTGAAGGACATGAACAAGGCCATCCCGAAGGACGCCGAGGTCACCGTCGAACTCGGCGAGGAGTTCCCCGTCAAGCTTCACTACCGCCTCGCCGAAGGGCAGGGGAACGTCACCTACATGCTCGCGCCGCGCATCCAGAGCGAGTAAGCCGGACGCCGCCGTCAGTCCGCGTCCAGTCCCCGTCTCTCTCTCTACCGACCCGGTAGCGACCGCTCGCGGCCGAGCGTGATGTCAGCCACCCGAATATTCATGGGAGCACGTACACACGGAACGGTATGGACCGGTTCCCGCTCGCGTGTTCGCTCGTCGCCGCGGTCCTCCTCGTCACCTCCCCCCTCTACGTCCTCCCGCACGCGTCGAGTCCCGCCTACCGCCACACCGTTCAGCCGGTGGACGGCGGCGGGGCGACCGCCACCCCGTACGCCGACCTACCGGCGCGGGCGCGACAGACGTTCGACGCGGCGCGGTCGGCCGACGGCGCGGTCGTCGAGCGGACGACCGACCCGGCGTCGAAGTCGGGCGAGCGGTCGTGGCCACGGGGGACGGCCGGTACGTCGTCGCCACGGTCAGAGAGCCGCCCTCGACGGCGGTGCGTTGGCTGAAGCAGGCGCTGGCCACGTTCGGCGTCGTCCTGTTCGCCGTCGCGGGCGCGCCTCCGGGACGACGACGACCGGACGGCGAGGCTCCCCGTCGGGTTCGCCGTCGTCGGTCTGGGTGCCGTCGTCGCCGCCGCGACCGGCGTCCACCCGGCCGAGGCGGCGGTCCTCCTCGCCGCCGTCGTCGGCGCACAGTTCGTCGCTCTCTGGTGGGCCGTCGCCGCGGCCACGGGTCGCATCGTCCCGCGACCGCTGGCCGACGACTGAGCGACGACTGAGCGACGAAATCGGCCGTCTGCGGAGCGACGACTGCTGAGCGTCGGCCGCGACGGCCGTGTCCGTCGCCGGCGGCCGACCTCACCGCCGGCGGGCGAGGACGGCGACCACCGGCAGCGCCAACAGCGCACCGGCCACGAACGGCGACCAGTAGGCGAAGACGTACAGCGCCGCCATCGACGGCGGGCCGACGGTCCGGCCGAGACTGCCCGCACCCTGCGTGACGCCGAAGGCGGTGCCCTGCCTGTCGGCGGGGACGGCGCGGGAGACCAGCGCCGAGAGCGAGACGTTCAGCAGGCTGTTGCCGAGCGAGAGGCAGGCGAGGACGACGAGGAGGACCGCGACGGGGCCGGTGAGCCACGTCGGTCCGGCGGCGAGCGGTACGAACCCGCCGATTTGAGGGGAGAACGGCAACGTCGCGAGGGCGACCACGAGTATCGCCGCGCCCGCGACGGCGATTCGGCGCTCCGGGTAGCGACGGGCGAGGCGGCCGACGAGGACGCCCTGGTTCACGACGCCGAGGACGCCGATGTAGGTGATGAGCAGCGCCGTCTGCGTCTCGTCGTACCCGAACAGGTCGGCGGCGTACGGGATGAACATGACCTGTACGCCCGAGAACGCCACGGAGACGAGGAAGAACGCGACGACGAGGCCGCGGAGCGCCGGGTCGCGCAGGGCCGAGACGAACTGCCCCACGAGAGTGACCCGGTCCGCCGTCCCGCGCTGTCGGTCGGGTTCGGGGAGGAACGCCCACGTGGCGACGAAGGCGACGAGGCTGAGGCCGGCGGCGACGAAACTCGGGAGGGAGAACCGCGTCGCCGGCACGAACGCCGGGAAGACGGCGTCGGCGGACGAGACGGCCGTCGGACTCGCGGCGATGCCGCCGATGGCCGGACCGAAGACGAAGCCGAGGCCGAACGCCGCACCGACGAGTCCGAGTGCGGCGGCGCGCCCCTCGACCGGCGTCACGTCGGCGATGTACGCCTGCGCGGTGGCGATGTTGCCTCCCATCGCCCCCGCGAGCATCCGCGAGGCGAACAGCGTGGTCAGCGCCGCGGCCGTTCCGAACAGCGCCCCCACCTCGGTGGCGAGGCCGAAGACGGTCCACGCGAGGGCGCTCCCGAACAGCGAGAGCATGAGGACCGGGCGGCGGCCGCCCGCGTCCGAGAGGCGGCCGAGCACCGGCGCCGACAGGAACTGCATCAGCGAGTACGACGCCGCGAGGAGGCCGATGAGCAGGTCCGTCACCGCGAAGCTCCGGACGTAGAACGGCAGGATGGGAACGACGACGCCGAAACCGAGGAGGTCCACGAAGACGATGCCGACGACGATGGCGAGGGCGCGTCGCGGTGCGCCCACCGTCTCCTCGGGCGCCGTCGGGACGGGGTCGGGACCGCCAGCGGACTCTGGTACGCTCACATCGTCGAGAGGGTCGAACGAGAGGTAAGGATGAGGGTGCGGAGAGCGTCGTCTCAGCGGTGACGGTCGATGACGCGCTTTGCGGACTCGGCCTTCTCCTTCCAGCCGTAGCCCGCCTCGTACACGTGGCGCTTGCTGTCGACCAGTTGCGCGGGCGTCGCCTCCTCGAACCCGCCGCGGTCCCACGCGCCGGACTCCTCCAGCCACGAGACGACCTTCTCGCGCGTCTCCGACCACGAGAGCCCGACCATCTCGTACCACGCGACCATGGCGAAGACGGCGTTGTCGTGACAGCCCGGCACGCTCCCGTGGCGGTAGAGCGTCTTCATCGGCTCTCTGGTCGGTTCGGACACCTCCTCACGGAACTCCTCGGCGGTGAGGAGTCTGAGCGTCCCGTTCGCCTCCGACACGCGGCCGTCGCGCTTCAGTCGTTCGAGCGCGGCGCGGTGGAGGTTGTCCCAGTCGCCGTGACTCGCCTCCTGCAGGTCGTCCGCCGCGACCGGACCGGTCGTGAGTCGGCCGACGACGTCGAGGTAGGCCTTCTCGACCGCCGGCCACGGCGTCCCCTCGAAGCGGCAGTCCACGTCGTGGAGGCTGTTGGTGGCCCGACAGTCGGGACACGGGTAGTCGAACTGCGGCACGTGGTGGTGCACGAGATGGGTCGTCTTAGGTGGTACGGTGTCCGGCCGCGGGGGCCGCGGAGGGCCGAACCGGCGGACCGCGCGCCGACGGCGGATTGCACGACGACGGCGGACGAACGCCCCACCTGCGACAATCGCCGTGTTTATTCGGTATCACCGGTTACGACGATGCGACCGATGGACCCGCACTTCGCCCGCTACCCGTTCTTCGACGGCGGACGCGCCGCCGTCGGCGAGGCGGACATCTCCCCGGCGGCGCTGGTCGTCGAGGACGCCCCCGCCGTCGAACGCGGCTTAGAGCGGGTCGAACGCGCCCTGATGGAGGGCACCGTCGCCGCCGAGGAGCCCCGGCGGTGGAGCGACCGCGAAGAACTGCTGTCGTACCCCATCGCCCGCATCCTCGTCTCCCTCGTGGACACGCCCGCCGCGGTGGACAAGTACGCCGCCGCGGAGGCCGCGACGGCGCACGACCGCTTCCGCGCCGACTTCCGGAGCGACGACGACGGTCTGCAGAGCACGGCCGCGCGGAGCGTCTCGCTGGACGACGTGCTTCGCGAGTTCGACCTCTCGGGCGCGGTTCGACCCGAACGGCCCGACGACGGCCGCCGCCGCGGGTCGCGCGACCCGACGCACTACTGGGTCGCCGTCGGCGCGTACCTGACGCTCTCGACGGCCGACTGGGGCGAGCGCTGGCGCCTCGTCAACCGCGAACTCGCGACCGGCGAGGTGCGGGTGACGGCCGACGAACTCCACCGCCTGCTGGAGGAGGCGGTCCACCGCCGCGTCGCCGACGGCCTCCCGTTCGAGGTTCGAGGGAGCGCCGCCGGCGAGGAGATTGCCGACGCCCTCGAAGCGGAGGTGGCGTCGCTGCGGGACCTGTTGAACGACCACGACGTGACCGGCCGGATGGAGGTCGAGGCCGTCGTCCCCGGCCTGTTCCCGCCCTGCATGAAAGCGCTCGTCCAACGGGCGCGCGGCGGCGAGTCGCTGCCGTCGCACAGCGAGTTCTCCGTCGTCGCCTTCCTCGTCGCCCTCGGCATGGACGCGACGGAGGTGGCGACGCTTCTGGACGCCGAAGACGAGACGGCGGAGCGAATCGCCACGCGCGTCGAGTACCTCGCCGACGCCGACGGGGCGCAGTTCGCGCCGCCCTCCTGCGCGAGCATGCAGTCGTACGGCGACTGCGTGAACAGGGACGAACGCTGCGAGACCATCTCCCACCCGCTGTCGTACTACACGAGTGCCGTTCGTGACGCCGGCGACGTGCGCGACTGGCGAGAGACCGCCGCCGAGGGCACCTCGGCGGACGACCGGACGTAGCGCGGGTCCGCGACGACGAACGGGACCGAAGAGAGTGAGAGACCGTCGTTTCGAGTGGAGCGAGTCCGCGGGGAGCCTACCGGTCGAGCAAGACGCCGACGACGCCCATCACCAGCACGAACAGTGCGATGGTTCCGACGAGTATCAGCCCGCCGTTCCCCGCGAGTCCGGATTCGTTGTACGCCACGCCGACCCCCACGATGAGTGCGATGAAGAAGCCGACTGAGACGACGGAGACGAGTATCTTCTGACGCATCTCCGCATCGATAGCCATGCTCCCGCCTTCCCGCGGCCGTTCTAAAAGCGCTTCGAAGAACGTTCGCGAATTGCAGACGAAACGAGGGTTTAGGTTCGTCGGGAGCGTACGGAAAGATAGCGGGAGAGCCACCTCTCTCGGCCGAATTACCCATGACGCACACTCGAAACACACCCGCGTCGAAAGCACGTTCCAGCCCGACCGTCAGGCCGGTGCGGCGGAAGACGACCCTCCCCGTAGACGGGTACACGGGCCGCGCCCGCCGCGCCCGCGAGGAACCGATGGCCGTCCGGCCCCTGCGGGACGGCCGGTACGTCGTC
>NZ_WPCD01000233.1:0-5305 GCF_009741955.1 Halogeometricum sp. CBA1124
CTCGCCGCCGCCGTCGCCGTCACGCGGGCCGCGCGAGAGGCCGGCGTCGACGCGTCGATAAAGTGGCCGAACGACGTCCTCGTGAGGGAACCGAACGAGGGCACGTCAGCGGATGGTGACGGCGTCCTCGTGAGCGACGACCGAACCGACCGCGGCGGCCGGAAACTCGCGGGCGTCCTCACCGAGATGGAGGGCGAGGCCGACAGGGTGTCGTGGCTCGTCGTCGGCATCGGCGTGAACGCCAACGTCGACGGCGAGGCGCTCCCGCCGGGCGCGACGAGCATCAGGGACGAGGTGGGCGACGTGGACCGGCGGGTGTTCCTCCAGCGCGTGCTGGAGACGTTCGACGAGTTGACCGCCGACCCCGAGGCGATTCTGTCGGCGTGGCGCGAGTGCGCCGCGACGCTCGGTCAACGCGTCCGCGTCGAGACGCCAAACGGCGTCGTCGAGGGCGAGGCGGTGGACGTGCGCGTCCCCGGTGCGCTGGTCGTCCGGACCGACGAGGGCGAACGCGTCGTCCACGCCGGCGACTGCGAACACCTGCGGCCGGCGCGCTGAAGACGAACGGTCAGGACGCGTCCGCCCCCGAACCGGTCCGGCGTCGCTCAAGCAGGGCGTACAGCGCGAGGAGTCCAAGCAGGTACAGCGCCATTCCGCCGACGACGCCCCACGTGAGCGGGTTCGTCTGGTCGAAGTTCCGCCAGACGCGCGCGGCGCCCGCCAGCACCAGCGCGAACCCCAGCACCTCGCTCTGGACCGGAATCCGCGCCGCGCTCCACCGCGGATCGCGGACGACGGCGACGTTCACGACGCCGAACAGGGCGAACCACCCGGCCAGAATCCGCGCCGTGAAGGTGGAGACGGCCCACGGCCACGCGCCGACCATCGGGCCGGGGTCGACGAACAGGACGACGGCGGTGGCCGTGACGACGACGCCGAGCGCGCCGCCGAAGAGTCGAACGACGCGGGGAAGAGACACCTCGTCGTCGCTCCGCGCGCCGGCGTCGGTGCGTCGGTTGAGCGCCCAGACGGCCGGGACGAGCACCGGCGTCAGGGCGTAGAGGAACACCCACAGGTAGAACGTGTGGTGTCCGTGGTTGAAGTTCTCCCAGTGGAGGACGGTGGCGACGGCCATGAACCACGTGAACGTCGCGATGCCGAGAAACACCGGAGCGACGGTGTGCCACTCGTCGGCGGTGGCGACGCGATAGAAGAAGTAGACGCCCGCGCGTAGCCGGCACCCATCACGACGGGCGTCATCTCCGGTCGAATCGTCCACGCGAAGAACGCCGTCGTCCGGTCGGGAACGCCGTAGAGGACGAGAAACGCGGCCGCCAGAAACGGGACGATGAACCACGCCACCCGCCGCGTGAGGGGGAGGACGGCGTCGTCGCGGTCGGTCGCCTCGCCGGCCCGAACCACCGCGCTCCAGCGTCTGTGTGTCATCGTCTCCGGTCGTCGTTCGCGACCCGACCCCGAGCGGACGCCTCAGTCCGCCTCGACGCCGGGTTCGGTCTCGCCCTCCGACTCCGCCTCCGTCCCTCGCTCCGTCTCGTCGCCGCCGTCGACGCGGACCGTCAACACCGGCACCTCCGACGCCCGGACGACTTTCTCGGCGACGCTGCCGAGGAGGAGTCGGTCGATGCCGCCGCGGCCGTGGGTGCCCATGACGACGAGGTCACAGCCCTCTCGTTCGGCGAAGCGGACGATTTCGCGACTCGGCGTCCCCTCCACGATGGCCGTCTCGACGGGGACGTCCGACTCGGCGGCGATGGCGCACACCTCGTCCATCGCCGCCTCGGCGTCCGCGCGGAGCATGTCGTCTAACCCCTCCCACGACGTCTCCATCGGGAGGCCGGCGAAGCTTCCGCTGTTGATGACGTACAGCGCGTGGACGGTGGCGTCGTGGACCGACGCGAGTCCGATGGCGTGTTCGAGGACGCGCTCGGACCCGGCCGAGCCGTCGGTCGGGACGAGGATACGCTGGTACATCATTGTTAACTCACCTCACGGTAGCAGACTCACGCTCTTAATACTTTCCACCGAGAATGTTACGAAACGAAACCCGCGGGCGGTTCAGTAGACGACGTCCGTCACGTCCGCCTCGCCGGCGCGGCGGACGACGGCCCGCACGAGGTCCTGTGCGCCGGCGAGGTTGTCCGAGTCGCCGTCGAGGACGAGCAGTCTCGCCTCGCGGCCGGGTTCGACGACGCCGCAGTTCAGCCCCGCTATCTCCGCGCCGTTCGCCGTCGCCATGCGGAGCACCTCCGTCGCCGTCGCGTCGGTCAGTTTCGAGGCGAACTCCATCTCGCGGAACATCGACGGCGAGTTCAGCATCACGTTGTCCGTCCCGAGGGCGACGGTGGTCCGGTCCAACAGGTCGCGGAGGGGCGGCACGCCGACGCCGGTGACGAGGTTCGACCGCGGGCAGACGACGACGGGCACCTCGTCGGCCTCGATGCGGTCGAGGTGGGACGGTTCGGGGTGGACCACGTGGACGACGAAGTCGGGGTCCAAGTCGAGTGCGGGGTCCACGTCGTGCGGGTCGCGTTCGCCCGCGTGGATGCCGAACAGTTTGCCCGCCTCGCGCGTCTCCGCCCGCAGGTCGTCGAACTCGGCGTCGCGCGCGCCGGACGCGCCGAACCCGTCGGACGCCCGCATCGCGTCGGCCGTCTCGCGTCCGAGGACGACGGGGTCTATCGCCAGTCCCGCGCCGGCCTCGCGGATGGCCTCGACGCCGTCGACGCCGCCCTCACGGAACTCGACGCAGGCGGCGGTACCGGTGGACGCCATCAGGCGGAGCGACCGCCGCATCGCCTCGACCTTCTCCTCGTGACTCGCCGCGCGGAGCAGACGGTGTTTCAGGCCGTCCGGCGGCGCGACCAACTCGTCCAGCGACAACCCCGCACCGGCCTCCTTGGCGATGGAGTCACCGATGTGCGTGTGCGCGTTGACGAACGCCGGGAGGACGACGTTCTCCGACTCGACGGCCGCCTCCTCGACGGCCGCAATCTCCCCGTCCTCGACGACGACGCGACCCTCGACGGGTTCGAAGTCGCGGCCGGCGAGGATGGTTCCCTCGACGTACATGGTGGTACTGACCGCGGCGAGCGCTTGAAACTCCCGAACCGCACACGGACCCCCTCGCCCCGACGGCGCGGGGCCGGGGCGCTCGCGGTCCCCGTCGCTCACTCCGCGAACTCGTCCAGCGTCGTGGCGACGCCGGGTCGCACGTCCGAGACGAGAGCGCCGTCGATGTCGAGTCCCATCTCCTCGACGGCGGCGCGGCCGACGGCCGCCGTCTCGTCCGCGGGCGCGTAGACGCCGAGTCGCCACTGCTGGTTCTGCGCCGTCCGGAGGGCGGAGACGAGGGGCGACTGCTTGCCGAGGCGGCGGGCCTCCCCGCTGACCATCACGCGCGTGGTCGACTCGGTCATCGACGGCCGGGGCGGCACGTCCACGATGACCGACCTCGGGTCGAGTCCGACGCGGTCTGCGATGCGCGACTCGAACGCCCGGTAGTCGTCGTGGTCGGCGTCGACGACGCCGTCGGGGACGGCGTCCATCTCCGCCCAGACGGCGCGCTTGAACAGGGTCCGACTGCCGAGTCGGTCGGCGAACGCGCGCGTCTCGGGCGTCATCCGCAGGGCCGCCAGCAGGTCGTGGTCGTCCATCCGGCGGAGTTCGGCCGCCGAGAGGTCCGGTTGGTCGAGGAGGCGTTCGGTCGCCTGCCGGAGCATCGCCTCGAGATGCGGGCGACGTGGTGCTGGTAGACGGTCGGATTCATGAGGGCGCGGGCGAGCAACAGCGACTCGGCCGTCTGGACGTTCCCCTCTGCGAGGACGAGTTCGCCGTCTGCGAACGTGAGTTCTCGAATCAGTCGTTCGTGGTCGATGGTGCCGTAGGGGACGCCCGTGTGGTGAGCGTCCCGCACGAGGTAGTCCATCCGGTCGACGTCCAACTCCCCGGAGACCAGTTGGCCGTACTTGCCCTCGCCCGCGACGAGGTCCGCGATGCGGGCGGGCTCTAAGTCGTTGTCGCGGAGGACGTCCCCCACCGTCCCCTCGGCGATGAGTTCGTGGACGTCGTCGTGGTACTTCCCGGTGTGTCGGTGCGTCACGCTCTCGACGTTGTGGCTGTACGGGCCGTGGCCGACGTCGTGGAGGAGGGACGCCGCTCGGATTCGTTCGGCCTGCACGCCCTCGATGCCGAGGTGGTCGAGGGCGCGGGAGGCGAGGTGGTAGACGCCCAGCGAGTGCTCGAACCGCGTGTGGTTCGCGGAGGGGTAGACGAGTTGGACCGTCCCCAACTGCTTGATGTGCCGGAGGCGTTGCACCTCCTCGGTGTCGAGGAGTGCCTCGGCGACGCCCTCGACCTCGATGTGGTCGTGGACGCTGTCCTTGATGGTCGTCATGCGAGAACGTGAGCCGGCTTCGGATAAAAACCGTCGGGCGCGTCAGCCGTCCTCGTGGGCCTCCGAGTGCCGGAAGCACAGCGACGGCCCCGGCACCAGCGAGTCGTCGTCCGTCTCGGGCAGGCCGATGGACGGCCGCCCGTCGTCGCCGACGAAGACGGAGAGACCGGTCCACGAGGGCGCCTCCGGGTCGGCGAGCGTCCACGTCGTCACCGCGTCGTCGTCTGCCGTATCGGCCGCGGGCACGTCGACGGCGACCCGGTACCGCCCCCTGCGGACCGCGAGGTTCGCGAGGACGAAGTCGTAGGCGGGGTCCGGCAGGTCCGACCCCGCCTCGACGGTGGTCGAGAAGACGCGGCGCGGCGGGCCGTCGTCGAGGTACTCGACGGTCACGTCGACGGCGTGGTCGCCGCCGTCGAACCGGAACAGGTGAATCTCCGCGCCCGCCCGTTCGTTGGGCGTGACGGCGTTCTCCGCGTCGTCTGCGGCGGCGTACGGTCCTCGCGCGTGTCGCAGACGACGGCGGTCCACGGCGCGACGGCGTGGCTCCCGTCGCGGCCGACGAAGTGCGGTACCTCGTGCCGGTTGATGCCGAAGCCGCCCTCGTCGCCGTAGCGGGCCTCCGCGCGGCACGCGCCGAACAGGTAGAAGCCGTCCTCGCTCTCGACGACGAGCGTCGCCTTCGGCTCGCCGATTTCGGGGTCGTCTCGCGGGCCGTCGCCGCCGCGCCGGACGAGGCGGTTCGTCGCCGCGACGCGTTCGTACGCGCGGACGACGCGAGGGCGTCGTCGGCCGTCGGCGACGCCGGCGGGTCCGGGAGCGGCGTCGTCTCGGCGATGGGCGTCGCCGTGTCCCGCGGCGTGGCCGTCGGCGTCGGCGTCCGCGCGGGCG
>NZ_WPCD01000302.1:0-2798 GCF_009741955.1 Halogeometricum sp. CBA1124
TCTGACTCACGCTCGGCCGCCGCCCGTTCGGGTCGCGGTGTCGCCGTCGCCGCCGGCGTGTTCGTGGCCGTCACCGTCGCCGTGACCGTCGGTGTCGTCGTCGTGTGAGTGACAGTCGGCGTGGCCGTCAGCGCCGGCGCGGCGTCGGTTCGGGCGCGACGGGGCGGGCGGCGGTGGCGGTGGCGGTGCCCCGGACGACCCCGACCCAGACGAGTCGTCGTGCTCCGGCGTGGGGGTGGCCATCGGTGTCGACGTGGGCGTCGGCGACGGGGTGGGCGTCGGCGTCGTCGGTACCGTCGCCGTCCCGTCGAGTGCCACGTCGAGGACGCCGAGTTCGGCCGTCGTCACCGAGAGCGTCGCCGCGTGGTCCCCGCTGGCGTTCGGCGCGTACGACACCGTCACGTCGAGCGTCGTCCCCGGCGTCACGGTCACGTTCTTCGGCGGGTTCGCGAGGCCGAACTGGTCGGCGTCCGGTCCGACGATATCGGCGTCGAGGACGGTCAGGTTCGCCCGGCCGACGTTCGACACGGCGGCGTTCCCCGTCGCCGTCGCGTCCACCTCGGCCGACAGCGAGAGGTTCGTGCGGTTCGCCGCCGGTTCGCCGACGGCGTAGACGCCGTAGGTGCCGTTCTCGTTCGCCTCGACGGTGACCGCGTTCGCGTCCGTGTCGACGCTCGCGTTCGTCTCGGTCCAGTCGCCGCCGGCGTTCGTCCAGACGGCGACGGTGGACTCGTTCGCGTGCGACTCGTCGTATCGCAGCGTCACCGTCGCGTTCGTTGCGTTCGTCGTCGCGTTCGCGACGCTGACGTTCGCCGTTCGGTTCGCGCGCGCGAACGTCAGGTTCGGCGCGGCCGAGAGGCGACTCCGGTTCGGCGGCGCGTCCGCCGCGTCGAGGGCGACGCTGAGGTCGGTCCCCCGCAGGTCGAACGACGGCGCGTCGTCGGGCGAGACGTTCGTCAGCGTCACGTTCGACACGTTCGACGCGCGCAGGGCCGTCGTCGTCTCCGCCGAGACGTTCGTCAGTTCGAGCGTGGTCAGGTTCGACGCCTCGACGCCGACCGGTCGGTCTCGGACGGTCAGGTCGCGCACGGTGAGATTCGTCGCGTTCGCCGTCGTGGTGAGGACGGCACCGCCGTCGGCGGCGGCGAACGCCCTCCCGTCGCCGTCGAGGGTCACGTTCGCGGCGTCGACGACGAGCGAGTCGGGCGTCGCGCTCCCGCCGGTGTCGAGTCGGTAGTCGCCGTCGTACCGCAGGCGTCCGTCCGGCGGCAGGTCGTACGCCCCGAGTCGCGCGAGCGCGTTCGACGCGTCCACCTCGCCGTACCCCGTCTGCGCGTTCGGGACGGTTCCGACGGGGCGTGCGCTCCGCGTCAGGTTCGTCTTCAGTTCGCCCGGCGAGAGCCGGCGGTTGGCGTCCAGCATCGTCGCGAGGACGCCCGCGGCGTGGGGTGCGGCGGCCGACGTGCCGTAGAACCCGTTCGCGTAGACGCTGGAGGTGACGCCGTCGGCGGCCACCACGTCGGGCTTGCGTCGGCCGTCGATGGTCGGCCCGCGCGAGGAGAACGACTCCAGACGCCCCGTCGCGTGGTCGTACGCGCCGACGCTGACCGCGCGGCGGTTCGTCGCCGCCAGCGTGAGACTGCGCGCGTCCGTCCACTCGTCGGTGAACTCGGCACCGTCGTTCAGGAACACGTCGAAATCGGCCGTCCCGTCGGCGCTCACCCGCTCTATCGTCAGGTACGCGGTGGAGATGCCGTAGTCGTCGAGGTACTCGGTGAACGCCTCGGTCGGGTTTTGCGCACCGACTTGGTAGTCGTCGGCGCAGCGGAGGGCAGTCGCGTTCTCCACGTCCGCGTCGGCGTACAGGCAGAGCTTGTAATCTTGGTCGGTGCCGGGCCAGTCGTTCCACTGCGCCCACACCGTGACCCGGTCGTTCGCGTCGATAGCGAGCGACTCCGTGGACCCGTTCACGTTCAGGTAGCCGTCGCCGTCGGGGTCCGACCACGTCCCGTTCCAGTGGTGTCCGCCCGCGGAGTTCCCGGCGGAGACGACCCACGACGTGCCGTTCGCGACGCTGTCGTCGATGGCGTCGTCCATCTCCGAGGTGCCGTCCAGCGGACCGACGTTGTACCACCCGAGCGACATCGACACCACGTCCGTCGAGGTGTTCGATTCGAGCCAGTCGACGGCCCGGTAGAAGTCGAACAGCGAGTCGACGCGCACCAGTACGAGCGAGGCGTTCGGCGCCGTCTCGGCGACGAGTTCGGCCGTCGCCGTCCCGTGGCCGCCGGTGCCGTCGACGCCGGCACCGGTGTAGTCTCTCGTCTTCGCCACGCGCCCCTTCAGCGCGGGGTGGTCCAGGTCGAACTGGTCGACGTCTATCACGGCGACGGTGACGTTCGCGCCGCCGTACCCGCGCGCGTGGAGCGACTCCAACTCGGCCGTCTGGAGCGCTTCCGTCGTCCCGTCGGACCCGGCGAACGAGACGGGTCGGACCGGAGCACGGACGAACGACACGGCCGACTCGTTCGCCAGCGCCAGTATCTCCTCGCGCGTCGCCGTCGCCTCGACGTACCGGCCGTGCGCCGCGGTTCGCGCGTCGCGGCCGAGGACGCGGGCGACTGCGGCCCGCCCGGCGGCGACGTTCGCGGCGTCGAGTTCGACGACGACGGACCGCCCGGCGGGGCCGTCGCTCGACCGGACCGACAGCGTTCCGGCGTGACGGACCATCGTCGTTCGGTCCGTCTCGCCGTCGTCCGAGAGCAGTTCCGCGCCGACCTTCGCCCGCGTCGCGTTCG
>NZ_WPCD01000316.1:0-2374 GCF_009741955.1 Halogeometricum sp. CBA1124
CGCGGACGGCGAACGCGTCGTCGCCGGCCCCGTCGCGTTCCCGACGCTCCCCGAGAACGCCGAGGACCTGCCGCACATCCTCGACGTAGACGACCGGACGCCCGACGACGAGGCGGTGACCGAGGCGACGGCCGACCGCCTCCGGGCCGACGCCGAGGCGGCGATAGCGTCCGGCGACGACGAGCGAATCCGGCACCTCCTCGACGTGACGTACGACGTGGAACTGTGGGCGGCGCGCGACGTGGACGTGACCGAGGTTCGGTCGCGTCTCGACGCCGAACTGGACGACTGACCGACTCGCGGCGGTGCCGCGAGAGCTAAACATAAGCGTCTCCGACAGTTCGAACCAGTATGGACCTCTCGCGGGTGGCGTCGCGCGACGCCGAGACGGTGACCGACGCGGGCCGGCAAGCGGCGGTCGTCGCCCCGGTTCTCGTCCGCGACGGCGAGGACCACGTCCTCTTCACGAAGCGCGCGGACCACCTCGGCGAACACCCCGGACAGATGAGTTTCCCCGGCGGGTCCCGCGAACCGAGCGACGACGACCTGCGCGCGACGGCCCTCCGCGAAGCCTACGAGGAGATCGGCCTCGGAGCCGACGAAGTGGAGTTTTTCGGCCGCCTCGACGACATCGAG
The DNA here is from genome assembly GCF_009741955.1 of Halogeometricum sp. CBA1124. NCBI lineage: Archaea > Methanobacteriati > Methanobacteriota > Halobacteria > Halobacteriales > Haloferacaceae > Halogeometricum > Halogeometricum sp. CBA1124. The sequence continues at coordinate 637 of NZ_WPCD01000316.1, forward strand.
ACGATCACGGACTACTCCGTGAGGCCGTTCGTCGCGCGGATTCCCGACCGCGAGTACGAACCCGACGAACGCGAAGTCGCCGAGATAGCCGTCCTCGCCGAGTCCGACCTCACGGACCCCGACAACTACGAGTCCGAACTGCGCGTCCGCCCGCAGTACGGCGAACTCCGCATCCACTTCTTCCACGTGGACGGCTACACCGTCTGGGGGGCGACCGGCCGGATGCTCGTCCAACTGCTGGAACTCACGACCGACTGGCGGATGCCGGCGGAACCCGACCGGGTGGTCGACCCCGACGCCGAACTCCCCCTGTGAGCCGATACCGAACGTCCCCCTGTGACCCGACGCCGAACTCCCCCCCCGTTGGTCCGACGGGCGTCGCAAATTGTAGTCACGAACGACGCGTTTATGCTGACCGCTCGGTAACAGGAGTCCATATGGTCGCACAGACGATTGATCGCGTTCCGCGACGACGGTAGTTCTCCTCCCGTGAGTGGTGATACACGATGTTGACCGGTGAGCGTAGCGTCTCGCAGACGGGTCTCGACGCGGTGGCCCTGAAGCCGAAAGAGTGCGACGTGCGGGCGGCCCTCGACACGCCGTTCGACACCGTCGCCGTCGACTACGAGGGTCGCGAACACCTCCCCGACGCGGACGTCCTCCGCGAACTCGCCGCCGACCGGGAGGTCCGCCTCACGACGCCCGTCCGCGCCGACGGCTTCGACCCGACCGGCGACGACGAACTGTGGGACTGGATTCCCGAGGGGGTCCGCCGCGTCCTCGTGGCGGGCCACGGCGCCTACCTCACCGAGGCGGAGGCGAAGCGAGCCGTCTCCCCGCGCCTCGCGGCCGGCGTCGAACGCGCGCCGGACGCGTGGGTCGGCACCGAGGGCATCGAACGCGTCGCCCTCGCCGTCGGCGGGACGCAGTACGAACTGCTCTCGCGGCGGACCGTCTCGAACCTCCGCGCCCTCCGGGCCACGGGCTACGACGGCGAGATAGCCGTCTACGCGCCGACCGTCCTCACCGACGACGAGGACGCCATCCTCGACGCCGTCGGCGCGTACGCCGCGCGGCGGCGACCCGTCGCCAACGCGTTGCCCGAGGGGGCGGCGACGGACTCGAACGCCGCGGGCCGCGCCCGCGAGGTGATGACCACCGCCGTCCGCGACTACGCCCTCGTCGGCGGCGTCGACACCGTGAGCGAACGGGTCGCGGCGTGAAGGACGCGGGCGCGGACCTGGTCGTCGGCTACCCCGCCCGCGGCCGGCGGAGTTCGCTGAGTAGCGGCGCCGCGCGTCGAGAACGGCACTCCGCGCCGTCACCACGAACAACCGAGCGTCGTCGACCGCAGTTCCGACGCCACGCCGTCGGGCCGAACGACGGCCGCGGTGGTCGAGTCGTTGCAGTCGAACGCCGACCGGTCGACGTCGACGGTGCCGCCGACGCCGTCCGCCGCGAGGCTGAACCGGTAGCGGCCGGGGTCGTCGAGTCGGTAGGCGACGCGGCGTCCCGGGTCGAGTTCGACGTCCGCGAGGTGACACTCCGCCACGACCCGAACCGGCGTCGGGACAGCGCGACCGATATCTCGCGGGTCGCGTCGAACCCGTTGGCGACGAACACCGCGTGCGGGCCGTCTCGCAGACCGTCGTCTATCGGCGTCCGACGGCCGACGGCGAACGCCGCCGTCTTCGGACCGTCGGCGTCGGAGACGAAGTGGCCGTCGGAGACGGCGGCG
>NZ_WPCD01000378.1:0-1169 GCF_009741955.1 Halogeometricum sp. CBA1124
TCGAGAGATAGCCGACGAGGTGAGCCAGAACAGCGCGAGCGTCGAGGAAGTCGCGGCCGCGACGGGTCAGCAGGCCGGGACGGCCGAGGACGTGCTGTCGATGGCCGACGAACTCGCGGGCATCGGCGAGGAGACGACCAGCGAGGCCGAGAACGTCTCCGCCGCCGCCGAGGAACAGACCGCCACGCTGGACGAAGTCTCGGACGGCGCGACCCGCCTCGCCGACCAGGCGAGCGACCTGAGCGAACTCCTCGACGAGTTCGACGTCTCCGCCGACGGCGTCGACTTCGAGTCGACGCTCTCCCTCGACGGCGAGACGGCCGCCCGACTGGCCGACGTGGTCGCCGACGGCGCGTCCGACGCGGGCGGCGAGTCCGCCCCGACGCCCGCCGCGTCCGACGACGACTGACCCGAGAGCGACGACTCGGGAGCCTTTTTGACCGCGAGTCGACAACGAGCCTCCGTGTCAGACCCGACAGACCGCGTCGAACGGCGGGTGTTCGAGGACCACGGCGACGTGGTCGAGGCCATCGGACGGTGCGCCGACGCCGTCGCCGCCGAGTGGGACGAGTCGCCGACGGACGCCGCGTGGACGACCGACCGCGACGCCGTCGTCCCCGCGTCGAACGGGCACTGGACGCGGCGGGCGCCTCGCGCACCTCCCGCGCGTCCTCTCGGACCTGGTGACGGCCACCGGACACCCGATGCCCGCCCCGCCCGTCGCCGCCCCGCCGTACGTCGTCGTCACGAGCGAGGGCGTCGTCCTCCGGGCGTCGTTGGGCGAGGAACGACTCGTCGTCTCGTTCGACGCGTTCCGCATCGAACGCGGCGACGACGTGCGGTACGTCCGCCGCGACGACGCGACGGCAGGGGCCGGCACGGGCCGTCAGACGGCGTCCGGCGGCGTGCGCGTGCGCGTCGAACGGCGCTGACGGGCCGCACCGCGCGAACGCCGGCGGGGCGTCACATCTGGTAGCGGCGTTCGTCGTCGCGTTGCGGGTACTGGTCCTGTCCGGTCATCTCGTCGTACGTCATCCCCGAGAGGTACTCGTCGTACGTCACGTCGTAGCCCTGCCGGAGGTGGAAGTCGAGCGTCCCCCTGTCGACGGTGGTCTGAAACAGCAGGTGGACCGCCCGGCGGACCAGTTCGTCCACCTCGTCCGTCTCGA
>NZ_WPCD01000299.1:0-2926 GCF_009741955.1 Halogeometricum sp. CBA1124
GTTCGCCGTCCGCGTCGTCGGCAGTCTCTCCCTGGGCATCGGCGTCGGTCTGTTGCTCGCCGGCCTCGCCGCGACGCTCGCGACGGCGTTCGGCATGGGTCCCGACGAGGACGTCGAGGAGATGGACGAGATGGACATCAGCGCGATGACCGACACGGACGTGGTCAGCGCGATGATGGAGGAGTTCCGCGAGTTCTCCCCCGGCGGCGCGCAGGCCCTCATCGACGAACGCGACGCGTACATCGCGCACCGACTGGTCGGACTCCGGCAGTCCGGCCTGCACGTCGTCGCCGTCGTGGGCGCGGGCCACCGCGAGGGCATCGAGCGCTACCTCGCCAACCCACAGGAGTTGCCGCCGATGGAGTCGCTGACGGGGACGCCCTCCGGCGGCCTCCCGTGGGCGAAGATAGTCGGCACGGGCATCTCCGTCGCCGTCGTCGCGTTCTTCGGCCTGTTGGCGCTCTCGACGGCCGGTAACGACACGCTCCTCCGCCTGTTCGGCGCGTGGTTCCTCGTCAACGGTGCGTTCGCGGCCGGACTGGCGAAGGCGGCGGGCGCGCGGTGGCCCTCGGCGCTGGTCGGCGGCGCCGTCGCGTGGATGACCTCCATCAACCCGTTCCTCGCTCCCGGGTGGTTCACGGGCTACATGGAACTGCAGTACCGTCCGGTCAACGTCGGCGACATCAACCGCCTCAACGAACTGCTGGCCGACGAGGAGACGCCCCTCGGCGAACTCGTCGGCGACATGTTCGACGTCCCCCTGTTCCGACTCATCATGGTCGTCGCGGCGACGAACATCGGCAGCATCGTCGCCTCGGCGCTGTTCATCGGCTACGTGCTCCCGCTCTTCGCCCTCGACCTGGGCGGTCCGTCGGGCATCATCGACCTGATGTTCGAGGGCGCGCGCAACGGCTGGGACATCCTCGTCGGCCTCGTCTGACGGCGTCCCCGCGCACCGGCGAGGACGGCCGAACCCGCAAGGCCCATCCCGCCGCCGACCGAACGGTCGGCGACGCGAACACATGAGTACGAACACCTCGCTCAGTTTCAGCTCCAGCGAACTCCGTGACCTCGCCGTCGCGTGGGTCGCCCTCGGTCTCGCCTTCGCCATCTTCTTCGCCGGCGGCGGCATGCGCGCCATCGCCAACGTCGCCGGCGGCGGACTGGTCGGTCCGTTCCTCGTCAGCCTCCTCACCGCCGGCATCGGCTTTCTCCTGCACGAACTCGCGCACAAGGTGGTCGCCGTCCGCTTCGGGCAGGTGGCGGAGTTCCGCGCGGACTACGGCATGCTGTTTCTCGCCGTGATGAGTTCGCTCGCCGGCTTCATCTTCGCCGCGCCGGGAGCCGTCTACCATCGGGGCATGCTCACCGACCGCGAACACGGACTCATCGCGCTGGCGGGCCCCGTCACCAACCTCCTCCTCGCGGCGTTGTTCCTCCCCGTCCTCCTCGTCGGCGTCCTCGGCGGGTCGGAGTTCGTCGGCCTCGTCGGCTCCCGCGGCGTCACCATCAACGTGTTCCTCGCCGCGTTCAACATGCTGCCGTTCGGCGCGCTCGACGGCAACACCGTCGTCTCGTGGAGCAAGACGGTGTTCGTCGCCGTGTTCGTCCCCTCGGTGCTGTTGACGCTCGGTCTGTTCGTCTTCGGCGGCGGCCTGTTCTGACGGGTCACCGCTGGGTTTCGTTCGCCCGACGGTCGACGGCAGAGTGATAGTCCCCCACGAGAGACGCCGCCACGGGCCGTCGAACGACAGACGGCATGGACCCCCTCGAACTGCTGGGCAACGAGATTCGCATCGACGTCCTCAGCGAACTCGCCGAGGCGAACGCCCCGCTCTCCTTCACCTCACGAGACTCTGCGAGTACTTCGTCCGCGGCGTGCCCGAGGGTACGAGTTGGGCCACGCCGGGACGCGCGTCGTCGACGTCGCGGGCGGCGAGGGGACGGGTGCCCGCGCCGCGGCATCGGCGGACTCGGAGTCGGAGACGGGAAGCGAAACCTCGGACGCAACGGAGTGTCCGGTCTGCGGCGACGACGACTGCGAGAAGCTCTTTCACGTCCATCTGACGCCGCCGTGGGAGTGACGCGCGGCGCGAGCGGTGGGAAACGCCGTGCGAGCGGCGGGAATCGGCGAGTAGCGGCGCGTGGCGGTGGACGAACGACGGAGGGGGGGGACCTGTCGCGCCTCTCGGCGCGACGTTCGCGCGTGACGGTGGTGGGTGGGTTAGCGTCGTCAGTCTCGACCGTAGCCGTGGCCCGCGACGAGGGCGAACAGGTTACAGGCGAGCAGGCCCGCGAAGCGGAGCATCTCCGCCTGTTCGAGTCCCCCGGCGAGGAGGGGGAGGTACGTCAGCGGGAGCAGGATGGCCGCCCAGAACGTCACCGTCTCCGCGGAGCGGAGGGTGAGGCGGGCGGCGGAGTTGGCGAGGCCGATGCTACGTCGGACGGACGAGTTTTCGAGGGTGGAGGGGACGCTTGACATCGTTGGTTACCGTCAGCGATTCCTACGTGTCGACCCCACATATAATCGACAGAGACTTACCGTTATTTTCGGACCGTTCACAGTACTGTCGGACGTTTCACCGACGTTTCACGAGCGCCTCAGAAATCCTTAGACCGTTTACGAACGGTTTTGCGTTAGTCTCTCAGAATCGTGTCAGTCCGTGTCGTGACGCGGTTCCGAAAGCGAGTTTCAGAGTGCCTAGCCGGGTAGTTGGAGCCGCGTACCAAAGACCCCTCCGCGGGCCGTCCCCGGTTCGGTCACCGGTCGGGTCTGGCGCGCGGCGACGGGGCGTCTCGCGCGCGGTGGACGGGCACCTTTTTCCCCTCCGACCGCGCGCCTTCGGACATGACCGGGAACGACGCGGGCGAGGGTCCCGCGGACGAGGCTGACGAGGAGGAACTGACCTACGCGGACGCCGGCGTC
>NZ_WPCD01000294.1:0-3014 GCF_009741955.1 Halogeometricum sp. CBA1124
CGCCGCCCTCTCGGGCGCGTGGGAGGTGGCCGAGTTCGCGACGCCGAACTACGTCTTCGTCGCCGGCGGGGCGGCGGACACCGCCGTCGACGTGGCGTGTAACTTCTTCGGGGCGGCCGTCGCCGCGGCCGGGTTCGGACTCGTCCGGACCGCTGGCGGACCGGCCGCCGGCGACGACGCGGGCCGCCGCACCCGTCCTCGTGACTCGGGCCGGACGCCGACCGACGACTGACTCATCCGTCAGCTGACACCAAGGCTCTCAGCGGTGAAAATCGGGGCGCTGCAGTTATGAGTGCGGACTCGAACGCCACGGGTACGAATGCGGAATGGACCGAGTTCGAACGTAGAGGACCGCGCGAGAGTGTGGGGCCACATTCTCGAGACACTTCGACGACGCGGGCGCGTCGAAGCCGACCGCGTGGCGACGGAGTTCGAGTACGCCGTCGGCGAGATACGGACCATCTGTCGGGAGATGGCCGAGATGGGGTGGCTCGAACGCGCCGAGACGGATCGATGGTGGACCGCCGGCGAGTCCGCCGCGGAACTGCTGGGGGCCTACCCGGCACTCAAAGCCGACGTCGCCGCGCCGGAACGGCCGTCGGCGCGGACAGGTACGGAACAGCCGGCAGACTGACCGGACCGGACGCGTCTGCAGTTCTCGAAGGCGGCGGCCGACCCGACTACAGACCGGCCGTGAGTAGCGGAAGCACGACGACGAGCGTCACCCCGAACACGAACGACGAGCGGAGCCACTGGCCGCGGACGGCCGTCGAGCGCTCCTCGTAGACGCGCTTGCCGGCCTTCGGGAGGACGAAGTGCGCGAAGAAGACGTAGACGAAGCCGACGACGGCTATCGTCGCCAGCGCGTGTGGGAGGACCATCACCGACCCCGCCGAGAGCAACGGCGGGACGACGGCGGCGAGAGCGGCGTACGCGGCCGCGTAGAGGACGCCGGCGACGACGCCCGCGCGTAGTGGACGACGTGGGCGTCCACCTCGGACACCTCGTCCGGCGTCGTTCCCCGGAGTATCGAGGCGGCGATGTAGGCGGGCGTGAACCCCTCTTCCTGCCTCGCCATCGGGAGCCCCATGACGAGTGCGGCGACGAGGCCCGAGAGCCCGCTCAGACCGACGAACGCGAGCGTTCTCCCGAGCGGCCCGGCCAACTGGCCGGGGAGTGTAGGCGACATCGGTCGTGCTATGGCGCGGAGGGGCAAAAACGGACGGGGCATCGTCACTCGCCGAGGAACGCCTCTATCTCCGTCCACGAGAGTTCCTCGCGCGCGCCGGGGACGCGCGAGACGAACGCCCCGCAGGCGTTGGCGACGGCCAGCGACCGCTCGAAGTCGTCGCCGGCGACGCGGGCGGCGAGGAACCCCGCGGCGAAGGCGTCGCCCGCCCCCGTCGTGTCCACGGCGTCGATGGGGTAGCCCGGGTGAGCGACGCGGCCGCCGGGGAGGCGAACCTCCGCGCCGTCCGGGCCGTGCTTGAGGACGAGCGTTCGGTCGGTCAGGTCGAACGCGTCGAGGGCGAGGGCGGCCTCGCGGTCGTCAAGAACAGGTAGTCCACCTCGGTCACTACCTCCTCGTACCCCCGGTCGTCGATGCGTCTGCCGGGGTCGAAGCTGACGGGGACGCCGGCGGCCGACGCCCGGTCGGCCAGTCGCGTGGCCGTCTCGGGCGGTTGGCTCGTGAGGTGGAGGTGGTCGGGTCTCGGAGCACGGACTCGGGCGGTCCGTCGCCGCGAACGCCTCGTTCGCGCCCGGACAGCCGAACACCATCACCTCGCCCTCCGGCTGGACGACGATGTACTTCGTCGTCGTCTCGAGGTCCGGCGACGTCACGACGTGCTGGCAGTCGACGCCCTTCTCGGTCAACTCCGCGCGGGCGGCCCGGCCGCGTTCGTCGTCGCCGACGCTCCCGAGCAGCGAGGTGTCGAGGCCGAGGTCGGAGAGGCCGACGGCGACGTTGGAGGCGCTCCCGCCGCCCGCGGCGGTGCGGGAGCGACGGTCGACTCCCCGTCGGGTTCGGGGAGCGAGTCGACCCGGAGCGTCACGTCCCAGTTCACGTGGCCGGCGCAGACGACGCGTGGCATGGCAGACCTGTGGAATCCCCCGGCACCTACAAAAAGCCAACTACGACGAACGACGCGGCGAGGTGCGGTCCGATGGGAGAGAGAACGGTGTCGGGCAGTCGGACGGCCGACGCGCGCGGCGGGGGACGCGGTGTCGAGAGGTCCGCTTACCCGAACCGGCGGGCCACCTCGTACGCCGCCGTCGCCGGGAGCGTCACCGTCAGAAGCGCGAACACGACTTCCTCGACGGTCGGTCCGGTCGGCGTCAGCGCGCTGTAGAACACGACCGCACCCGTCGCGAGGACGCCGACGACGGCGGCGACGTACCGCGGGTCGGTCCACGAGGGAGGGGACTCGGCGGGGGACACGGGAGAGGGACGGACGCGGCGACCGAAATAAGCGGCGTCTCGACGCGGGGGTCGGGCTCCTCGCCCTCACGCGCCGCCGAGGACGCTGAACAGGATGAGGTTGTGCGCGCCCGGGCCGAGGCCGACGGCGGCGACGAAGCCGAGGAGGACGTTCGCCTCCGTCGGGTCCTCGCGCACGTAGTCGGCGAACAGGGCGACGACGCCCGAGACGACGAGGAGTTTGACGAGGACGAACAGCCACACCGTCCCGAGGAACGGTTCCGTCGGGAGCGTCGCCGCGAACTCGATGATGGCCCGCGAGAGCGGGGTCCGTTCGGCGAACCCGAGGACGTCGATGCCGACGGCGGTCGAGACGGCGTCGAGCGAGTGACCGAAGACGGCGAGGACGCCCACCGGCGCGGTGATTCGCGCCTCCGGGTAGACGCGGGCGAGGAGGACCCACGCGCCGGCGGCGACGGCGGCGGCGGCGACGAGTCCGAGAGCGGGGACGAACGGCGCGAGCGTCCCGTCGGACGCGCCGACGAGGAACGCGGCGGCGACGGCGGCGGCGGAGAGGAGGGTGCCGACGCCGGCG
>NZ_WPCD01000365.1:0-1332 GCF_009741955.1 Halogeometricum sp. CBA1124
GACGCCGTCGTCACCGTCGGTCCCGACGGGGCGTCGGTCGAGATGCTGGGCGGCCGGGCCGCCGACTACGTCGACCCCGGCGACGGCGACGTGCTGGACCGCCTCCGCGGCGCGCTTCCGGACCTCCCGCGCGTCGGATTCCCCGACGACGACAGGCAGCGACTCCGCGGCGGCCTCGTCGGCTTCCTCGCCTACGAGGCCGTCTACGACCTCTGGCTGGACGAGGTCGGCGTGGAACGCCCCGAGACGGACACGCCCGACGCGCAGTTCGTCCTCACCACGCGGACGCTCTCGTTCGACCACGCCGAGGAGACGGCGACGCTCGTCTGCACGCCCGTCGTCGCCCCCGACGACGACCCGGGGGCGGTGTACGACGAACTCCGCGCCGAGGCCGAGGCGGTTTCGGCGACGCTCCGGGAGGCCGAGACGCCCGAACCGGGCGGGTTCGTCCGGACGGGCGAGTCCGCCGGCCCGCGCGAGGAGTACGAGGCCGCGGTCCGCACGACGAAAGACCACGTCCTCGACGGCGACATCTACCAGGGCGTCGTCTCCCGCGTGCGCGAACTCCGCGGCGAGGTGGACCCCGTGGGTCTGTACGAGGCGCTTCGAGCCGTCAACCCCTCGCCGTACATGTACCTGCTGCGCCACGACGACGAACACGTCGCCGGCGCCAGTCCCGAGACGCTCGTCTCCGTCCACGGCGACCGGGTCGTCTCGAACCCCATCGCGGGCACCTGCGAACGCGGGACGAGTCCCGTCGAGGACCGCCGCCTCGCGGGCGAGATGCTGGCCGACGGGAAGGAACGCGCCGAACACACGATGCTCGTGGACCTCGCGCGCAACGACGTGCGCCGGGTGAGCGAGGCCGGCAGCGTCCGCGTCGAGGAGTTCATGAACGTGCTGAAGTACAGCCACGTCCAGCACATCGAGTCCACGGTGACCGGGACGCTGGCGGCCGACTGCGACGCGTTCGACGCGACGCGCGCGACGTTCCCCGCCGGGACGCTGACGGGCGCGCCGAAGGTGCGCGCGATGGAGATAATCGACGACCTCGAACTGACGCCGCGCGGCGTCTACGGCGGCGGCGTGGGCTACTACTCGTGGTCCGGCGACGCCGACTTCGCCATCGTCATCCGGACGGCGACGGTCGAACGCCGCGGGGGACGAGGACGTCGTCTCCGTGCGCGCGGGCGCGGGTCTCGTCGCCGACAGCGACCCGGCCGCCGAGTACGACGAGACCGAACAGAAGATGAGCGGCGTCCTCGCGGCCGTCGAACGAATCGAACGCGAGGCGGCGGGCGAAGCGGACGACGCCGACGGGACGGGCGACGC
>NZ_WPCD01000311.1:0-2553 GCF_009741955.1 Halogeometricum sp. CBA1124
GCGCACGTCCTCGGGGACGAGTTCGAGCGTGCCGACCAGCGAGGCGAACGCGCCGCCGCGGTCGATGTCGGCGACGAGAATCACGTCGCGTCGGCGAAGCGCGCCGTCTCGACGTTCGCCAGGTCGCGGTCGTGGAGGTTTATCTCCGGATGGACCCCGCGCCCTCGGCGACGACCACGTCGTGTCGCTCGGCGAGTCGCGCGTGGGCCGCCGCGGCGGCGTCGCGGGCGCGGTGCCAGCCAGCCTCGTAGTAGTCGCTCGCGGCGTGGTTCCCGGCGGGGCGGCCGTTCACGACGAGTTGCGACTCCCCCTCGAGCGCGGGGTTTCAGGAGGACCGGGTTGTGGTCCGTCGTCGGCGTCACGCGGGCGGCGCGGGCCTGCACGTACTGGGAGACGCCGATTTCGCCGAACGCGTCGCCGGTGCGCGCGGTGTCGGCGGCGTCCGCGTCCGACGACCGCCGCCGGCGACGGCCGGCGCGACGGGCACCGCGCGGGCGTTGTTGCTCATGTTCTGCGCCTTGAACGGCGCGACGCTCACCCCCCCGGTCGGCGAACAGTCGGCAGAGGCCGGCGGCGACGGTGCTCTTTCCGACGTGACTCGCCGTGCCCGCGACGAGGAGCGTCCGCGCGCCGCGGGCGTCGCCGTCCTCGTCTCCGTCGCGTTCCGAACCGGACGCGCCGTCGCCCATCAGTACTCGGTTCCCTTCCGCGCCCGCGTCCCGGCGTCGAACGGGTGCTTGACCTTCCGCACCTCGGTCACCAGGTCGGCCGCGTCGAGGAGGAACGTCGGCTCCTCGTGGCCGCCGGTCAGCACGAGTTCGAGGTCGGCGGGTTTCGATTCGACCAGTTCCAGCACCTCGGCCTCGTCCACGAGGCCCATCTCGACGGCGTACAGCACCTCGTCCAGCACCAGCATGTGGACGCCGTCTTCCGGCGGGCCGTCGAGGGGGAGCGGTGCCGTCAGGTCCGCCTCGCCCGCGGCGTCGGCCAGTTCCGTCGTCCGCGCGAACGCCGCGCGCGCCTTCGCCGCGTGTTCGTCGTCGTCGGAGCCGTCCATGAGGCCCTTCCAGCCGTAGTGACCGGTGTTCTCGTGGGAGATGCCGGGGAGGGCCGCGATGGCGTTGTACTCGCCGCGCACGTCCTCGACGGAGTCGGCCCCGCCCTTCATGAACTGGAGGAGGTGGACGCGGTAGCCGTGGCCCGCGGCGCGGAACGCCATCCCCAGCGCGGCGGTGGTCTTGCCCTTGCCGTCGCCCCACCACGCCTGCACGAGACCGAACTCGTCGGGCGCGGCGGGTTCGATGTCGGCCGCCGCGGGCGAGACGCCGCCGCCGGGCGTGTTCCGTCGCGTCTCCGCGGGCGAGTCGGGTCGCTCGTCGCTCGTGCCGTCGCTCATGGGTGACGCTTCGCGCGGGCGGACAAGAAGGCGACGAGTTCTCAGACGCTGTCGAACCGGACCGGTTCGTCTGCGTCCCACGAGAGCGACAGCGCCGCCGACCACGAGAAGCGGTCGCTCCCGCACCCCGCGCCCGTCTCGGGGTTGAAGTACTCGCGTTCGAGCAACGACAGCGAGTCAGCGCGCACCCGGTCGGCCATCTCCGTCGCACCCATCCGCCGCAGGCGCGTTCGAGCAGCCAGTTCGTGTTCAGCCAGACCGGCCCGCGCCAATGACATCCACGACGGCGAGTGGTTCCACGTCGCGCCGCGAATTCACACCTCCGACTGCCGCGTCCTCCCGCCGGGGGCGACGAAGTCGTTCCCGCTCCGGGCGTTCCACGGGGCCGCCGTCCCGTGCGACGACGAGGGCCTCGACGCGGGGCACCTCGGCGGCGGCCGGTACGCGATGGTCGCCGGCTACGGCGACGAGACGGACGCCACCGGCGCACTGGTCGAGATAGACGCCGCCCCCGCGTCGGTCGAACCGACGGCCGACGTGACGGCCGAACGCGACGGGGCGACGGTGACGGTCACGTCGCCGCGGTACGGCGACGGCGAACACCCGCCCGACGCGACGGTGACGGCGACGCGCGTCGACGCCGCGGAGACGGTCCGACTGGTCGAACAGGTGATGCAGTCGGGCGGGTTCGCCGGCGGCCTGCGCGGGATACGGAACACGGTGCCGTTCTTCGAGTCCGGCGTCGAACGCGTCGTCCTCCGGACGGACGCGTCGCCGACGGCGTCGTGGGGCACGAGTCGACGACGCGGCGACTCCGCATCGACGGGGCGGCGTACGAGTTCGCGGTCGAACGCGCCGACGAGTCGGACTGACGGCGGGGGACCGTCGAGCGAACGCCGGCGGACCGCGGGGGACCGCCGGACGGACCGACTACCGCCGCGCCGACTCGACGAACGCGTCGAACGCGCCGGACTCGGCGTGGAAGTGCGCGTAGGTGCCGACCGTCCGGTGTTCGAGGAGGCCGTCGTTCGCGCCGTCGCGCCCGCGCCGCGGACCACCTCGAACGCGTAGCGGGCGTCGGGGGCGGCCGTCGCCGCCGAGTAGTGGAACTCGTGGCCGCGGACCGTCTCGCCCGTCGGCGCGAGCGGCGAGTCCCG
>NZ_WPCD01000368.1:0-1312 GCF_009741955.1 Halogeometricum sp. CBA1124
GGCCGACGGCGACGAGCGTCGCCGTCGTCCTCCTCGGAACGGCGACGCTCGGCGGCCTCCTCGTCGACGCGACTGACCTGTGGAACGCCGTCGTCCCTGCCGCCGCCGGCGCGGTACTGCTCGCCGTCGCTCTCACGCTGGCGGCGGCGGAGTCGTACCGACCGCTCGCGCGGTTCGTCGCCGCCTGCCTCCTCCTCCCGGCGGTGCGGGCGTCGTCGCCGGCGTGGGCTACGCCCTCGCGAAGCAACTCGGGGGCGCGTACGCCGTCGGCTCGGTGTTCGTGGTCGTCGGTCTCGCTACGGCGGGGTTCGGCGCGGCGGCGGCCGTCAGAGACGCGCTGAAGCGGGACGCGCTGGCGTCGGCGCTCCCCGTCGCGGCGGCCGTCGCCCTCCCGCCGACGGCCGCGTTCGTCCCCCTCGCTCTCGTCCGGGTCCTCGAAGCGTTCTCGGCGACGCTGTTCGTCCCCGTTCTGGTGCCCGACCCGGTTCCGACGGCGGCGTTCCCGCGCGCCGTCGTCGACGGCCTCCTCCGCTTCCTCGTCGCCCCGACGCACGAGGGCCCGCACCTGTTCTCGTTCGCCCTCGTCTGCTACGTCGCCGCCGTCGGCCTCGCGGCCGTCCTCCGGACGTACCCAGTCGCGGACCTCCTGTCCCCGAGCGACCCGGACGCCGCGGCCCGCGTCGTCGACCCCCTCGAACGGGCCGCGACGCTCTCGGCCACGCTCGGCCTCCTCGTCGTCTTCGTGGCCGCCGTCCTCTTCGTCGCGCCCGACGGGTTCGCGGCGGTTCCGTCCCGGGTCCGCGACCCGCTGACGACGCTCGCGAACGTTCCCGTTCTCCGCCTCGTCCTCCTCGGCGGCGGCCTCGTGGGGGCCCTCCTCGGCGTCGGGTCGTGGGGGCTCAGGCGGCTCTCGGACTCCGCCGGTGACGGCCTCCGCGCGTCGCCGTCGCCCCCGTCGCTCGTCGCCGGCGTCGGCGTCGTCGCCGGCGCGTTCGTCGTCCACGGTCCCGTCCTCGCGGCACTCCTCGACGCGGTGCTCGGCGTGCTCCCGTCGGCGATGGCGGCCGACGTACGGACGCAGGCGGACGCCGTCGTCGCGTTCTACGGCGGCGAGGTGGTCCTCCTCGGCCTCTGTGCCGGCGTGCTCTCGGTCGCCGCCGTGGCGACTGCGTTCCTGTACGTGTCGGTTCGCGTCGGCGCGGTGACCGACCGGGCCGCCGCGCCGCCGTCGCGGGCGGGGGCCTGTTCGTCGCGGCGGCCGTCGCGGCCACCGTCGGCGCGGGAACCACGCTCGTCCTCGCGGGCGCCGTCG
>NZ_WPCD01000373.1:0-1244 GCF_009741955.1 Halogeometricum sp. CBA1124
GTCGCGTCGTCGGCCGCCTCGTCGGGTCGGACGGGGACGACGGCCAGACCCACGTCGTCGACGAACGGGTCGACGGCGACGGACCGGGCGAACGTCGTCGTCCGGGCGACGCCGGAGGCGGTGGTGTAGGTCACGTCCACGCTCGCGGTCCGGACGCCCGGTTCGTCGGGGACCACAGAGAGGTTCAGCGTCGCCGTCTCGCCGGCCGCGAGGGTCGGGAGCGTCCGCCGACTCTCGACGGCCTGCCCGAGCGACTCGTTGACCGCGACGACGAGGTTTCGCATCGGCGCAGTCGTCGGGTTCGACAGAGAGACGGCGAGGCGCGACTCGCTCTCGACGGCCGCCTCGGCGACGGCGAGTTCGACGAGTGGCGGGGCGGACTCGACGACCACGGGCACGGGGCGGTCCACGCGCACGGTCCGGTCGTTCGCGTCGGTACCGACGACCGAGAGCGTGAGCACCCGCGGTCCCGCCTCGGCGAACGACGCGGCGAGGGGAACGGTCACGGCGTCGCCCGGCGAAAGCGCCCCGACGCGCGTCGCGCGGGCGACTTCCCGGTCGCCGTCGTCAGTCGGAGTTGGTCGACGCTGACGGCGGACTCGCTCCCGACGGAGTTGGCGACGGTGACCGTCACCGTGACCTGTTCGCCCACGACGGGCGTGGCCGGGGCGACGACGGCGTCGGAGACGGTGAGCCGAACCGCGGGAACGCCGCCGACGGCGCCGACCGGGACGAGAAGCGAGACGGCCACGACGAGGGCCAAGAGACGTGCAGCGTTCATTCTCTCGGCTTAGTGCCCGCGGACGATAACTGGCTCGTCCGTCGTATCACCGTTCGTCTCAGTATCTCCGTCCTGATAGTCACCCAAAAGAGATATTCTCCCTCGATAGAAACCGGCGGTCGTGTTCGACGATTCGACCCGACGTCGATTCGTCGCCGGTCTCGTCTCGGTCCGCGTCGCGGGCCTGTCGGGGTGTCTCGGGGGGCACCCGACGACGGAGGCCGGTTCGTCGGGACGGGGAGCGGGATGGGACGGGAACGGGGACAGCGACGCCGTCGGCCGAACGGCGGCCGGTCACGGTGGATGCCGACGCGCGAAAACGACTCGACGACACGCTCGTCGGGTTAGTCGAGGCGGACGACCGGTCGGCGTACGCCGACCGCGAGGGGTTGACGTACGACGAGGGGCGCGTCCTCGTCGTCGTCGAACTCCGAGACGGGGCCGACCCGCCGTCGTCGCCGCC
>NZ_WPCD01000049.1:0-18155 GCF_009741955.1 Halogeometricum sp. CBA1124
GCCCGGTCGAACGCCGACCCGCGTCGGATCGGGACGCGACCGCTCGTACACCCGGTCGAGGAGCGTCTCGACCGCGCCGTCGGCGTCGGCTCCCGAGCGACGACTGGACGTCGGCAGCGGAACCGACGCGACGAACTGCGTGGCGACGTCCGAAACCGCCTCGCGCGCGCGGTTCGCACGGCGGTACGGCTCCGGGTCGTCTTCGGGGTACGCTCGTCGCTCGGCGACGGCGGACGCCTGTCGCTCCACGTGTGCGACACCTCGAAGAAACGACGAGGCACGCATCGGCGGGTCAGTTCACTTCTTCGGCGACGGTGGCCTGTTCCGCGAGGCTGCCCCCGGTCTGGAGCGTCTCCGCGTCCTCGGTCGTCTGTTGGAACGTCTCCGACCCGAACAGGTCCTCTGCGAACTCGTCGCCGGACTGCTCCTGCATGTGCGTCTCCGTCGGGACGGTGTTCCCGATGGTGCTGACGAGGTTCTTCAGCGCGTCGAGTTGGTCGAGGACGCCGGTGATGTCTGTGTTCTTCTGGACGACCAGTTCGCGCATCTCGTTGGACTTCACCGACAGGACTTCCTGGAGATGTTCGAGTTGCTCGATGACGTCACCCAACTGCTCGGTCTTCGTCGCGTCGGTGATCTCGTTCTCCATCGCGGTGACGTTGTTCTCGTAGGTGTGGTACTTCTCGCGCAGGTCGACGAATCGCTCGTGCTCCTCCGGCGGGAGGTCCGAGGGGAGTCGCCCGTCCAGCAGTGCGCCGATCTCCTGTTTGTACTCGTTGGCCTTCTGCTGGTTCTTCTCGATTATCTCTCGGCGGTTCTGGTCGGATCCCCGCTCTTCGAGGCGCTCTTTGGCCTTCTCGACCTGTTCGACCGCCGTCTCGATGCGGTTGGCGCAGGCGTCGACCGTCGCCGCCCAGTTGTTGATCATCGGCGCGTCGGTACTCTCGCGTCGTCGAGGGCGCTGAGAACCGTCACCTCCTTGCCCTCGACGTCGAGGATGTTCTCCGAGGCGAAGAACTCGACGAGTGCCTCAGACTCCCACTCGGTGGTCGTCGAGGTGTTGTCGCTCTCCGTGACGGCCTCCACCACGTCGGTGCGAGAGAGCGACGCGCTTCCGGCCTCGTCCATCGAGAGAACGTCGCCCAGACGGGCGCCGACCATCTCGCCGATGACCGGTTCCCAGTTCCCCACCATGTCCTCGTCCTCGTTCCGTTCGACTATCGACGCCTCCAGTCGAACGGGCTCTTTGTCCCCCGTGGTCGTCTTCGGTTGCGCGATGACGAACGTCCCGTACTCGGTCTCTTTTCTGTTGAATGAATCGAAGTTGTTCATGCTGTGTCGGTTGTGTCACTCGGTCTCGAACGCTGCGTTGGCCCGTTCCGCCGCCGCCTCCCGGATTTGGTCTCGTACGTGCGCGTTCCCGGCCTCCGTCGACGCCAGATGTAACTCGTCGAGTTCCACGTCGACGTCCTCCATCACACTGGACGGCGTCGCCGCCCCCCCATTCGCCATCGACTGTCGAACGAGGTCCGACGCGTAGTCCTCGACCACCTCCGATAGCGGGTCCGCGTGGACGGCGACGCCGTCTCGCACGCGGATGTCGTATCCGGATTCGAGGTTCTCGCGAACGCTGTTCAACACCCTCGTCTCCGACAGCGTGTCGTCGTGGACGGTCCGCGAGGCATCCAGCACCGACGACACGTCTGTGACGCGGGTTTCGACGAGGCTGTCGTACTCGTCACGGGGCATCGCGTACCCGGCGTCCTCGAAAGCCTCGACGACGTCGTCGGAGATCTCCTTCGTGACCCCCCGCGTGAACTCGTCGAGGGCCGAACAGACCAAATACTCGCCGTCCAAATCGACGATGTAGCCCTCGCTCTGCAGGTAGTTGATCACGTCGGACGTCGCCGAAACGGCGATGGCGTCCTCCAACTGCTCGTGTGAAATCTTCCCGGAGAAGCTCTTCGTCTCCAGTTTGTCGGTCAGTCCGGGTTCGTCCGTCTCCTCCTCGAGGTAGCCGCCCACCGTGAAGTATTCGCGGTTCCCCGCGGCGATTCGCATCACGAACCGTCGGTTCCTGAGTTCGCGGGTGAAGAACGCCAGGTCGTCGTGAGCGATGTCGAACGCGTCGCGGATGGCCTCCGCGGTGACGACCATCTGCGTGCGAAAGAGCGTCGTCAGCGTACTCATTATCTGCTTCTCCAGACCACCGCCCCCGAACGGGGAGATGTAGTACGCTCGCGGGCGCAACCGTTCGAACTCGAACGCGTCGTCCGCGGCGAGGTCCGACAACGTCTCTTCGATGCTGGACGCCGTCACCGAACCGGCCTTCAGCATACTCTTGTCGGCGGACTCGTACTCCGACTGTATTCGGTCCTTCGCACGGTCCACGTAGAGAAACCCGCAGTTGTCCTGCGCGATCTCTCCGCAGATATCCGAGAGCACATCTCTATCGACGGGCCGGACTGGCATCGGTTCACTAACAAGTTTGTCCGGTATAAAATGTTTCTGTTAGAATGGAATATATGCACAGATGATACGTCGGCGCGGGCCGAACAGCCCCGACGGGCCACCAGACCTGACACCGCCCCGCCGGCGCGGCGGACCCGACCCGGGTTCCTCCCGCGCTACTCGAACGCCGCGAGTTCCGTCTGCCGACCCGACGCCTCGGCGGCCAGCAACCGTCGCTTCTGCTCGACGCCGCCCTCGCCCGAGAACCCGACGAGGCTCCCGTCCGCGCCGACGACGCGGTGGCAGGGGACGACGAGGGGTACCGGGTTCCGGCCGCAGGCCTGCCCGACGGCGACGGGACTCGTCTCGAGCGCCGCCGCGAGTTCGCCGTACGTCCGCGTCTCGCCGTACGGTATCTCCGACATCGCCCGCATCACCCGACCGGTGAACGAGTCGGGGTACGCGACCGAGAGGTCGAACGCCGTCCGGTCGCCGCGTTCGTACTCGCGGACCTGCGCTCGAATCGTCTCCTCGTCGGCGTCGAGGTACGACTCGTCCAGTTCCAGCCCCGTCCCGTCTAGCTCCACGCGCATGTGAGAGGCTACGACGCGCGGGGTCATAACTGGGCCTGACGCGAACCCGTTCGCCGTCGCGTCGGTGTCGGTGTCGACATCGGCGTCGGCGTCGGCGTCGACACCGACCGCCGGAGGCGACGAGCGCTCAGTCGTCGTCGGGGCCGGCGCCGAACCGCCGAACCTCCGCTCCGCACGCCGCACAGGAGAGGACGTACACCTCGCCGTCGGCCGTCTCGACGGTCTCGTGCGTCCGGCCGGTCACCGCGCCGCAGGCGGGGCACTCCTCGGCTATCTCCGCGCGTCGGCGTCCTTCGGCGCGCCGACGGCCAGGACGCGCGCCGTCTCGTCGCCGTCGTTGTGCGCGCGATTCTTCTCTCCCGGCGCGACGAACACGGCGTCCCCGCTCTCGGCGCGGACGGTCCCCTCCTCCGTCTCGACGGCGATGGCTCCCGCGAGGACGTAGAACAGTTCCTCGTGGTCCGGGTGGGAGTGGTACCCCCACGGAATCTGCTCGCCCGGGCGAACCTCGTAGACGTTGAATCCGAACGCCTCCGCGCCCACCGCTTCGTCGACCTCTTTCTTCCCGCTCGTCGGGTTCGGCGTGTCGGGCAGGTCCGACACGGACACTCGTTCGACCATCTCGGTCGGACCGTCCCACCGAGGCGAGTAACGCCTTTCCCTCCCGGCACGCGAGACCGTAGCACATTCACCGGTTCGTGAGTGTTCGTTGCACCTGTCGCCCAATTGGAAAAGACCCAATAGGCGTGCGGTCCGCTACTCTGTCGATGGCCCTCTCCGACGTCTTTCTCACCCCGCTGGGATTCGCCGCCCTCGCGGCCGCGATTCCCATCATCATCCTGTATCTCATCCGCCCGGACCCGCGGACGATTCAGTTCCCCACCTTCCGGTTTCTCACCGAGGACCGACGCGAGGACCAGTCGAACCCCCGTGTTCGAGCGACTCAAGCGGAGCGTGCTGTTGCTGCTGCAACTGCTCGCGATACTGCTGTTCGCGACGGCTCTCGCCACGCCGTACGCCCCCGTCTCGGAGTCCTCGACGGTGGAGGAGACGGTGCTGGTCGTCGACGCCAGCGCCAGCATGACCGTCCAGTCCGGCGGCGAGACGCGGTTCGCCCGCGCCGTCGACGAGGCGGAGACGGCCGTCACCGGCACCACCTCCGTCGTCGTCGCCGGGGCGAACCCGACAGTGGAACTCCGCGGCGGCCCGCCGGACGAGGCGCGGAGCGTCCTCTCGGGCCTGTCGCCGACGGCCGCGGCCGGTGACCTCCGCTCGGCCATCTCCACGGCGTCGTCCATCGCGGGCGAGGAGTCCCGCATCGTCGTCGTGAGCGACTTCGCCGACGACGGCGCGTGGCAGGACGCCGTCCGCGTCGCCCGCGCCCGCGGCCTCTCGGTCGAACTCCGGCAGTTCGCCGCCGGCGGCGAGGGCAACGTCGGCGTCGTCGACCGGTCGTTCTCGGGCAACGAGGTGACGGTAGCCGTGAAGAACTACGGCAACGCTCGGTAACGCGGACTGCCTCGCTCGGCGGGCAGGAGAAGTCGCTGTCGCTCGGTCCGGGCGACGTTCGGTCGCTGACGTTCGAGATACCCGCAAGCGGCGGGACCGTTCGGCTCTCGCCGGGCGACGACTTCCCGACGGACGACGTCTCGTACGTCGCCGCGCCGTCGGACGCCGTCGTGGACGTCCTCGTGGTGACGAACGACGAGAACCGCTACCTCACGACGGCGCTGTCGGTCATCGACAGCGTCGAACTCACCGTGACCAACCCGCCGACGCCGGTGAGCGGCGACTACGACGTGGTCGTCTACTCGAACGTGAACGCCGAGCGTCTGCTCTCCAGCCATCTGGAGGCGGGCCGCGAGGCGGTCCAGAACGGCGGGGGCGTCGTCGTGCAGGCACAGGACCCGATGCCGACGCGGTACGGCGACCTGCTTCTCGTCTCGCCGAACGGCACCGCGACGAACCCGACGCTCGCCCAACCGGCCGAGACCGAACTGACGCGGAACGTCGACTTCCCGCCGCCGGAACTGTACGTCAGGGGCGAACTCCGCGACGGCCGCCCGGTGGTGCGAACGGCCGACGGGACGCCGCTGATAGCCACCGCCCAGCGCGGCGAGGGCCGAATCCTCTACTACGGCTACATCGAGGACTCCTCGTCGTTCAAGTACAACTATCAGTACCCGGTGTTCTGGAAGCGCGCCGTCTACGACCTGGCGGGTCGGCCGCCGCTCTCGGAGTTGAACGTCGAGACGGGGACCCGGCTGTCGTTCGGCAACGAGACGGCCATCACGACGCCGGACGGCGCGGTCACGGCCTCGTCGATTCGCCTCGACGACGCCGGGTTCTACGAGGCCGGCGGCACGCGGTACAGCGCGTCGCTCCTGAGCGAACCCGAGTCGGCCGTCGTCGCCCCGGACATCGAGGCGGCGGGCAACGGGAGCGTGGCGACGCGCGAGGAGGAGCGGACCGTCCCCGACCCGCTGACCGAGTGGGTCGCACTCGCCGTCGTCGGCGGACTCGTGCTCGAAGTCGCCTACCTGCGCCGACGGGGTGACCTCTGATGGTCGGCTTCGGACTCCCCTCGGGGTCGGCCGTCGGCTACGAACTCCCGTCGGGGCTGACCGTCGGACTGGAGCGACCGCTGTTCCTGCTCGCGTTCCCCGTCGGCGTCGCCCTGCTGTGGGCACTCGTCTGGTACCGCGCGTCGGGGACGGCCTCGACGCGGAGTCGGCGGTGGTTCTTCGCCGTCCGCGTCTTCACCGTCCTCCTCCTCGTCGCCGCGGCGGCGGGGCCGTACACGGTCCAGTCAACCGAGACGCTCGGCGACCCCCGCGTGAACCTCCTCGTGGACCGCTCCGACAGCACCGGGGTCGCCCCGCAGCGTGCGGACCGTCTCGCGTCGGCCGTCGAGGAGGCTGGCGTGCCGGTGACGACGACGACCATCGCCAGCGGCGACGCCTCGCCCGTCGGGGACGGCGTGGCCGCGAACCTCCGCGAGAACGGGAGCGTCCTCCTCCTCTCGGACGGCCGGGTGACGGAGGGGCGGTCGCTCCCCGAGGTGACGGAACTCGCCCGGTCGCTGAACGCCACCGTCTCCGTCGTCTCTCCGGAACCGAGCGAGACGGAGCGGTACGTGACCGTCAACGGCCCCTCGAAGACGAGCGTCGGCGTCGAGAGCACGTTCCTCGTCAGCGTCGGCGGCGTCGAGATAGACTCGCCGACGGAGGTGACCGTCGAGGTGGACGGCGAGCAGGTGTTGGAGACGACGATACGGAACGCCAGCGCCGCGCGGGAGTTCTCGTACACGTTCTCGGAGACGGGGACGCACCGCGTGACCGCCGAAATCTCCTCGGTGGACGAGTTCGACCAGAACGACGCCTTCCGCAAGACGGTCCGCGCCGTGGACCGGCCGACCGTCCTGTACGTCGCGGAGCGGTCGTACCCGTTCGAGAGCTACCTGCGTGAGGTGTACGACGTGGAACGGCGCTCGTCGGTGCCGGAGGACCTCTCGCCGTACTACGCCGTCGTGATGCAGGACATGCCCGCGGGGCGCGTCGGCGACGTCGACGCCCTGCAGGAGTTCGTCATCGACGGCAACGGGTTGCTCGTCGTCGGCGGGCCGAACTCCTTCGAGAACGGCGACTACGAGAGTTCGTCGCTGGCGTCGATGCTCCCCGTCACCACCGGCGAGGGGACGGGACAGTCCACGAACATCGTCCTCGCCGTCGACGTCTCCGGGAGCGCGCAGGGCGGCATGCGCGTCCAGAAGGCCGTCGCCCTCTCGGCGCTGGAGCAACTCGGCGACGAGAACGAAGTCGGTATCGTCGGCTTCAACCAGCGCGCCTACCGCGTCGCCGACAGGCGACCGCTCGGACCCAACCGCGAGCAACTGTCCGACCAGGTTCGGCGACTGCAGGCGGGCGGCGCGACGGACATCGCCGGCGGCCTGCGCGGGGCGGGCGAGATGCTCGGCGACGACCCGGGGACGGTCATCCTCATCAGCGACGGGCACGACCGACCCGAGGCGTCCATCAGTTACGCCAACCGCCTCCGCTCGCAGGGCAAGCGCGTCATCGCCATCGGCGCGGGGCAGAACCCCAACGAGGGGAACCTCCGCGCCATCGCCCGCGCCTCCGGCGGGAGCTACTTCCGCGCGACGGAGACGAACCGCCTCAACATCCTGTTCGGCGGGTCAGTCGTACGAGGGCGAGGGGCTCACCATCGTGGACCCGAACTCCTTCATCACCTCGGGCGTGCGCCTGACGGCGAACCCCGGTTCGAGCAACGACGTCTCCATCCGGCGGGGCGCGGAGTTCCTCGTCGCCACCGAGGACGGGTCGCCCGCCGTCGCCACGTGGCGCTACGGCCTCGGCCGTGTCGCCACCATCACGACGTACGGCGCAGACGGCAGCCTCGACGGCCTCCTCGGCCGGCCCGACTCGCTGCTCCTGACGAAGTCCACGAACTACGTCATCGGCGACCCCGAGCGGAAGGCGACGGGCATCGTCGGCATCCCCGACACCCGCGTCGGTCCCCGACGACGGTGACGTACCGCGGGACCGAACGGCCGTCCGTCGAGAGCGTGTCGTTCCGACAGGTCGGCGACGAGACGTTCCGAGCGACGGTGACGCCGGACGAAGTCGGCTACCACGAGGTGCTTGACGCGGCCTACGCCGCCAACTACCGCGAGGAGTACGCCGCGTTCGGCCCCGACCCGGCGCTCTCGGACCTCGCGGAGGGAACCGGCGGCCGGGAGTTCACCGCGAGTCAGGGGCAGGCGATAGCCGAGTTCACCCGCGAGCAGTCCCGGCGGGTGCGCTCGGTCCGCACCGACTGGACGTGGCTCCTGTTGGTGGTCGCACTCGCGTCGTTCACCCTCGACGTCGTCTACCGGCGGGTTCAAGTCCGTCGGAGCAGTACCGCGGGTGAAGGAGGCCTGACATGAGCTTCATCGGCCGCCCCATCAACCTCGCCGTCGTCGCCGTCGTCGCCCTCCTCCTCGCGGGAACCGTCGGCGCGACGGTCGTCTATCAGTCGTCGGCGAGCGACCTGGAGGCGCAGAACGAGCAGTTGCGCGACCGGAACGAGGAGCTTCGCCAGGAACTGGAGAACGCGCGAACCGAACTACAGATACTCCGCGAACGCGTCGCGGACCTGAACCAGAGCCTCCAGCAGACGGAGGGGGACGTGGGGCAGGTCGCCTCCGAGTTGGAGTCGACGGAACGGCTGCTGAACCAGACGCAGAGCGAACTGGAGGAGACCGAGGCGTCGCTGCAGGAGAGCCGCGACCAGTTGGAGGCCGTCCGCGAGAACCTCGACGAGGCGCGGAGCACCATCTCGGACCTCGAAGACCGGGTGAGCGAACTCGAACAGGAGAACGAGGAGCTAGAGAGCAGCGTGTCGGACCTCGAAGACGAGAACCAGGACCTCTCCGAGCGAGTGGACGACCTGCAGGACGAGAACGGCGACCTGCGTGACGACCTCGACTCGGTGTGTGACGACCTGGCCGACGCGCAAAACGGCTCCGTCCCGTCGGAGTGTCGCTGATGAGCGACGAACCCGACGAACGAGAGTTCGACGACGACGCGGGGTTCGACGTGACCCTCGGCGGCGAGACGGACGGCGACTCCGGAACCGACCCGGACGCCGCCGACGCGCGGGAGACGGACGCAGTGGACGCCGCCCCGGGGACCGACCCGGACCCGGCGACCGACGGCGAGAGCGGGGACCGGACGGCCGCGAGGGACGCCGACCCCGTCGAGACGGACGCCGCGGCCACCGAGACGGACAACTCGACGCTCCGGATGCGCGCGGCCCTCGCGGAGGTCCGCCGCGAGGGGCGGAAGGTGGCGTTCCTCTACGCCGCCCTCGACGCCGCCCTCGTCGCCCTCGCGGTCAACCTCCTGCTCCGCCTGTTCCGACCGGAGTCGCTGGCCGCGGCGATTCGGTTCCCGGCGTCCGTCGCCGGGACGGCCGGCGTCGTCCCGCGGACGATTCACGGCGCGTCGCTGGTCGGCCTCGCCCTCGGCGTCGTCGCGTTCGGCGCGGAGTTCCTCCTGCGGACGCGACGACCCCTCGTCGAGCAGTTCGAGTCGGCCAACCCGTCGGTGCGGGAGGCGCTCCGAACCGCGCGCGACAGCGTGGACCACGGCGCGAACTCGGCGATGGCCCGCCGCCTCTACGAGGACGTCCTCGACGGTCTGCGCGGCACGTCGAGTTTCGAACTCGTCGGCACCCGTCGCGTCGTCGTCACCGCGTTGCTCGTCGTCGTCGTCAGCCTCGCCAGCATCCAGGTCGCCGTCGTGGGCCTCGACTTGACCGACACGTTCGACGGCGGCGGCGACGACGGCCCGCAGGGTCGACCCACCGAAGACCCGAGCGACGAGGACGAGGAACTCCGCGACGGCGAGCAGATTCTCGGCGACGCCGAGAACGTCTCCGCCGGCGACGAGAGCATCAACGCCTCCGTCCAGGGGACCGGAAGCGGCGAGGGGCAGGGCGGGTCGACCGCTCCGCCCTCCGCCTACGACGACGGCGGGTTCGCCGACGCGGCCGTCGAGAGCCAAGAGGCGGGCTACGCCGAGGCCGAGAACGTCGAGGACGCCGACCTCATCAGGGAGTACAACTTGCAGATACGCGAGCGAGACGACGAAGACGACGAAGACGACACCTGAGACGACAATGGCACCAGACGACATCGACCGAGTGCAGGAGAAACTGTCCCGCGTCCGCGGCGAGATAGCGAAGCGAATCGTCGGCCAGTCGGAGGTGGTAGAGCGACTGCTGGTCTGCATCCTCTGCGACGGCAACGCCTTGCTGGAGTCGAACCCGGGCCTCGGGAAGACGACGCTGGTGCGGACGATGGCCGAGGTGACGGACCTCTCCTTCTCCCGCATCCAGAACACGCCGGACCTCATGCCGTCGGACATCACGGGGACCGAGATAATCCGCGAGTCCGCGGAGGGGCGGGAGTTCGTGTTCGAGAAGGGTCCGGTGTTCGCCAACATCGTCCTCGCCGACGAGATAAACCGCGCGACGCCGAAGACGCAGGCCGCACTGCTGGAGGCGATGCAGGAACAGCAGGTGACGGCGGCCGGCGCGACGTACGAACTTCCCCGGCCGTTCTTCGTCCTCGCGACGCAGAACCCCATCGACCAGGGCGGCACCTACCCGCTGCCGGAGGCGCAGACGGACCGCTTCCTGATGAAGATCGTCGTGGACTACCCCACGGAGGACGAGGAGTTCGAGATAGTGAACCGCTACACCGGCGAGGTCGAGGCGCCCGACGTCGAACGCGTCCTCGGGCGCGAGGAACTCCAGCGCGCACAGGAGTACGTCCGACAGACGCCCATCGCGGACGACATCCGGGACCGGACGGTCAGACTGGTCCGCTCGACGCGCGAGGCCGAGATGGTCGAGTACGGGGCGAGTCCGCGGGCGAGCATGGGTCTCGTCCTCGCGGCGAAGGCCAGCGCGTTCCTCGCGGGTCGCTCGCACGTCAGTTGGGAGGACGTGGTCGACATGGCCCCGCCCATCCTCAGACACCGCATCCTGCTGGACTTCCGCGCCGAACGCGAGGGGACGACGCCGGACGACGCGGTCCGACAACTCGTCGACCAAGCATAATGACCATCGACCCGGACTTCTTCGCCGAACTGGAGCGGTTCGACGCCTCGCTGAAGCGCATCTCCGAGGACGTCCAGCAGGGCGAACAGGAGTCCCGGAGCGTCGGCGAGGGGTTGACGTTCAGCGACTACCGCCGGTACTCGCCGGGCGACGACACCCGCCTCATCGACTGGCGCGTGTACGCCCGGACCGAGGAGTTCTACGTCAAGCAGTTCGAGGAGGAGCGAAACCTCACCGTCCACGTCCTCGTGGACACCTCTGCGTCGATGGACTTCGGCGAGGACGACGCCCACAAGTTCGAGTTCGGCGCAAAGATCGGACTGGGCTTCGCCTACCTCACCGTCGAGGAGAACAACGACTTCCGCTTCTCGACGTTTCTGGACCGGCCGACGCGCCTCGACACCGGACGGTCGAACCACGGCGACCTGCTGCGCGTGGTGGACCTGTTGAACGAGGCGGAGTTGGCCGGGAGCGCCGACCTCGTCGGCGCCATGGAAGAGTACGCCAGCACCATCCACTCCCGTTCGCTGGTCGTCGTCGTCAGCGACTTCCTCACCGACCCCGACGGCGTGGAGTCCGCCGTGGCGGCCCTCGGTGACAACGACGTCATCCTCGTCCAGACGCTCGCGCCGGAGGAACTCGACCCCGACGTGACGGGCGACACCATCTTCGAGGACCCCGAGTCGGGCGACTCCCGCCGGTCGTACTTCGGCGGGGCGTTGGCCAGCCAGTACCACGACCGACTGGAGTCGCACGTCGAAGCCATCTCCGACCGGGCGACGACGCTCCGCGCGGATCACGTCCTCGTGAACTCCGGGTCGGACTTCTTCGACGCCTTCGCCGACGTGTGGGTCGGCTAGGGGACGCGAGGGGTCCGACTACCCGGACCACTCGCCGCGCATGTCGTCGGCGACGGACGTGCGCCACGTCTCGAACCCGCTCTCGCAGACGGGACTGTCGTCGAGGTGTTCGACGAACCCCGCGCCCGGGTCGGCCAACTCCGTCATACAGAACGGACAGCGGTCCGGGTCGTCCCACGAGTACGCTATCTCCGACGGCTGTTCTGACTGAGACATACTGGCACTAATGAGCCTCCAGAGCCATAAAATGTTCGTACAGTAGCAGAATTAGGTGGCTAACGTCATCTTCTGGCGAGGACAGCGTTAGAAAGTAAATCTCTGCCCCGGCGACGGCACCGAGGGACGTGCCGAACGTCGATACGGGCTGACGCGACGGCAAGACGACTTAACCGTCGTTCCCTCGTCGGAAGTGGGAGTGAGGTTAGTCCGGACGCTCATCCGCGAAGACGACCGAGACGGCGTCGAGTTCGTCGACAGCCAGCGGTTCCCGCCGGAGACGAAGCGGGACACTTGGTCCCACGTCACCGTTCCCGTCGGGACGCCGACGGACGCCCCGCGCGTCGTCGCCGGTGGGTAGGCCGACGCAGGTCGAAACGGTCAACTCTGGGCCCCCGCAACCACGACACCGATGAACTATCTCCCGTGGGCCGTCCTCGCCCTCGTCGCCTACGCGTTCGTCTCGCCGTTGATGAGTGTCGCGACGACGGGGTCGCCGAAGATTCCGAGCAACGTCGCGGCGTTGATGGCCAACTCTCTCCTCGTCGTCGGCACGGCGGCCATCGTCGTCTACAACGACGCCGACGCCCTCTCGTACCTGACGCACCCGAAGGCGAAGTTCGTCTTCGCGGCGGGCGTCTGCCTCACCGTCGGCATCCTCGCGTACTACCGCGCCCTGTCGATGGGCCCGGTGAGCATCGTCTCGCCCATCTTCGGGATGTTTCTCGTGCTCAGTTCCGTCATCGGCATCGCCTTCCTGAACGAGTCGCTCACCGCGCGGAAAGCCGTCGGCATCGGACTGGCCCTCGTCGCCATCTACCTCGTCAGCGTCGAGTAGCCGAGTAACGACTTTCCCCCTCAAGGCCGTAGTCCATCGCGAGATGGTACTGACGGAATCCGACTCGAAACTGTCGCAGGGCGACGCCGCCCCGGAGTTCTCGCTGCCGGGAACCGACGAGGAGACGTACACGCTCGACTCGTTCGCCGAGTACGACGCGTTGCTCGTCGTCTTCACCTGCAACCACTGTCCGTACGCGCAGGCGAAGTTCGACGAACTGAACTACCTCGCGCGGACGTACGACGAACTCGCCGTCGTCGGCATCAACCCGAACGACGCGGCGGAGTACCCCGACGACTCCTTCGACCGGATGCGGGAACTGGTCGAGGACGGGACGATTCAGTACACCGCCTACCTCCGCGACGAGTCGCAGGCGGTGGCGCGCGAGTACGGCGCGGTGTGCACGCCCGACCCGTTCCTGTTCGAGAACGTCGGCGACGACTTCGAACTCCGGTTCCACTCGCGCATCGACGACGCGATGACGCCCGACGAGGAAGTGACCGACTACGAGATGCGGACGGCCGTCGAAGCGGTCATCTCCGGCGACGAGATACCCGTCTCGGAGACGCCGTCGCAGGGCTGTTCCATCAAGTGGAAGGACTAATCCTCCTCGGCCAACTCCGACGCCTGTGACAGGGCCTCGCGGGCGTCTCGACGGCCGCCTCCTTCTTCGCCGGGTAGCTTCGACCTTCGCCCGGAACGTGATTCCCTCGCCGAGTCGGGTCTCGCCCCGGAAGGCGGCCTGCTTGTCCAGTCGCGTGAACAGTTCCGTGTTCTCGGTGACGCGTTCGTCGAGTTCGGCCAGCAGCTCTCGAAGTCCGGGCTCTCCGCCAGCGTCGCGAGGACCTGACGCACCGCGTCGGCGCGTTCGGCGCGCGCGGAGAACACCACGATTCGGTCGCCGTGGTGGCCGGTGTTCTCGACGCGTTCGACTTCGAACTCCTCGGGGAGGAAGTGTCTGAGCGCGGCCTCGACGCGCTTCTCGTCTTCGGTCTCGTAGCAGAACGTCCGCAGGTCTACGTAGTGGAACGGGACGCGTGGCATCTCTGTGCCGCGTTTGCACCCCGGCGGAAAAAAGGCCGTCCTATTCCTCGTCGGCGTCGTCCGCCGCGTCGGCCTCGTCGAGTTGGTCCGCGGAGATGCCCACTTCCTGTCCCTCGTCGAAGCTGACGACGTACGTCTCGTCGCCGAACATCGTCTCTACGACCTGCGTGATTTCGCCGACCTGTCCGTCGAACTCGCTGTGCTTGTCGTGCAGGACGACGGCGTCGCCTTCGTCGAATTCCATATCTCGGATGCGGACCGCGGAGGTGAAAAGCGGACTGGTTCGCCGCGGCGCCGGACGCTCACGGTGTCGAAGCCGTCTTTAGCCGCGGCGCCGAATGCGCCGGCATGAGAATCACGGACGCGCGAACGAGGCGGCCGCCCGACCCCGAGCGATGGTCGTAGACGACCTGTGGTTCCTCGCGGACGAGGCGAGTCAACGCGCCGAGCAGGCGTACCACCGGCTCAGAGACCGGTACACCGACTACGTCGACGAACGGCGCACCCGGCGCGTCTCGCGCCCACGCTTCCGGACGCTGGCGACCCGCGTGAAGCGGACCGGCGCCCCGTACGGCGCGCACACCATCGTCTACCGCGACACAGACGAACTCCTCCTCGTCCGCCACGACGGCGTTGACCTGTGGGTCCTCCCCGGCGGCGAGGTGTGCGACGGCGAGACGTACCGCGAGGCGGCGGTCCGCGAACTCGACGAGGAGGCGGGCGTCGCCGCCGACTACCGCGGCCTCGCCATCGCCGAACGCATCGACATCTGCTGCGACGAGTACGAGACGTGGGGCGTCATGCCGGTGTTCTGCGCCGCCGCCGACGGGGCGGACCTCTCCGTGCAGGACCCCGACGACGAGATATCGGCGGCCGAGTGGTTCCCGTTCGCCGACCTACCGGCGGACACGCGCGACCGGTCGGAACTGCTCGCGTGGCGCGAACGCGTCTCGTTGTAGCGTCTAAACCGGAGTCATCGCGCCCAGCTGTTCTCGCGACGGTATAAGTAGACGCCTCCGGGAACGACCGCGAGCAACGGAACCATCGACGAGACGATGTACACGAGAGACCTGGTTCTGGTTCGCTCTAGTTTCCCCGTCTTCCGGGTATCCATCAGCATCGCCGCCGGGAGAAGCGGCCACGACACCAGCGACGTGAGACCGATGACCGGAGCCGCCACGTTAGATATTGTGAGCAACCAGACGAACGCCCAGCCGGCGGTTGCGACAGCTACTCCGTAGAACCATTTCGATCGAGCTAAATCAAGTGCCGGCGGTTCGCCGTTCGACCCCGCATTGTGCTGAGTTTCTGTGCCCTGTTCGGAGAATTGGTCTGTTGCGGAAGCAACCTCATCGCTACGATTGCTACTCGTCTCTTGGGCGTTCGTACGGACTTTGTCAGAAGAGGTAGGAACGTCGCGGGACGATTCCATCTGTGACGTTACGTCCGCCGACTCAGCGTCAGAGTTCGCTGCTGTGCGTCGGTTCGAGGGAGCATCTAACGACGTTGAATCCTCCCCATCGAAGACCGACGATAACACGTCCTTTCCCTTCTTTTTGAATCGACGGAACTGCTGTTGAGTCTCCCAGTATTCCTCCCCCTCCGCCGACAACCACGCACCGTCTTTCACACCGCGCTCGATTGTACCGACGACTCCCTCTGATGCGTTACAATCGATAGCTGACGCCTTTATGTAGTCCGTGAGGTCTTCTACGTATACCTCACCGTCGTCGTTGACATGGACATCCTCTTTCAAGAACACGAGGACCATCTTCTTCTCATCGAACTCCCGTTCGAAGTCGTAGCGAGGTGCACCGTCGAAGATTCCCAGTAGCTTCGCATCGTGTGGATTGAGTCGAGTAACCGCACGTGCACGCTCCATCGCGCGAGTTGCTCGATACTCTTCGTCTCGGATGCACTCCTCTAAGCCTTTCCCGGCGACGTCCTCGACGAGCGTACGTTCCTCCGAAGTAAGTCGGCGAACGGCGGCACCCTCCACGCCGTCGTCTCGTTCTCTGTCTCCGTCTCTCTTCTCGTCCTCCGTCTCTCTAGATATCGGCGGGCCGATGTATGACTCTACGACGTTGTACGCACCGAGTCGGTCGATCAGGTCGACAAGGGCTTCGCCATCGATCAGTTTCACGTTCAGTTCCTTCGCCCGGTCCTCTGCGGACCCGGTGAATCGTCCGGTAGTGACGATTATCGACTCGTCTGTGTCGGGTTCTTGTTGTTTGAGAGCAGCGTACTGCTGAACAGCGGGGCCGCTGACTGGATTCTTATCTCCGTACCTTTTGGCTTGGATGAGGACTTTTCTCCGATACGGCGACGTTTGCGTGGCGCGTACATCGACCCCCGCATCGCTAGACTGTTGCTCGACCTCAGTATTCCATCCTTGTTGCTCCCACAAGTCCCCCACGAGGTGTTCGAACTCGTAATCGTCCATCGCTTGCAAGCGCCGCAGGAGACGGTCGGGGTCCCAGTTGGCGTCCTCTCCTTCTGTATTCATAGCTGTTTGTTCAATACCTGTCATTAAAAAATTGGTATGTGGGTTGCACTCTGTGGGCAAGCGTTCCACAAGGATGCTCCAAACTTATTCCGCTCCTAATAGTTCTCACACAGGATGCCCCTCGTGAGCGTTCCCTGCCCCGCCTGCGCGCGTCCGTCTACCTGTCGATACCGGGCGGCAACCGGTTCGTCACGACGGAATCCGGCGAGGGCGACGACGACAGAGACGACCTGACAGAGGAGACGGTGACCTGCGACGACTGCGGGACGGCGTTCCCGGCGCTCCACGGCCCCGCCCGCGACTGACCGCGACTACTCTTCCGGGGCCGGTTCCTCGACGCGGTGCCCCCAGAAACCGGGGTGTTTCTCGACGGTCACGTCGTCGAGGACGCGCGTCTGGCACGCCAGTCGGAGTCCCGCCGCGGCGTCGTGCGGCGGGACGGACAGGCGCGCGCGTTCTCTGGCCGTCCGGTCGGTGACAGGGCCGCGGACGGAGACGGCGCACGTCCCGCACGAACCCAGTCCCCGGCAGTTGAGGACGTTCGCGCCGCCGTTGTGGGGCGACTGGTCGGCCGCGAGGAGGACGTCGCGGAGCACCGCGCCGCGTTCGCACGGAATCTCCTCTCCGCGGTATCGGACGGTCGGCATACCCGAACGGGGGGACCGGACGGGCAAAGCGTCGTCGGTGGCCGTGCCGGCGCGGCGGTGGCCGGTGGTACATCTCGGTGACGACCGTCGGTTCACGGTGGCCATAAATAGCCCGCCCCCTTCCTACCGACCATGCGAACGACCCGACGGACCTACCTCGCCGTCGCCGGTGCGGCCCTCGCGGGCACCGCCGGGTGTCTCGGCGGCGGGTCCGGTTCCGGCGACAGACCCTCCTGCGACGTCGGCCAGTTAGAGCAGGTGAACTCGCTCCCGCACCCGACGCTCGGGGCCGAAGACGCCGCCGTCACCGTCGACGTCTACGAGGACTTCGCCTGTCCGCACTGCGCGACGTACAACCTCGACGTGTTCCCGAAGGTGAAGGAGAACTACGTCGACACCGGGAAGATACGGTACCGCTTCTTCGACTTCCCCCTGCCCGTCAGCGAGCAGTGGTCGTGGGGCGGCGCGATAGCCGCCCGCGCGGTACAGGACCGCACGGACCACGAGACGTACTTCGAGTACGCAAAGACCCTGTTCGACCGGCAGGACGAACTCACGAGCAACGGCTTCACCGTCGTCCACGACGCGGCCGACGAGTACGACGTGGACGGCTGTGAGGTGATGGGCTCGGTCGAACAGGACGCCTACCGGCCCGTCGTCCAGCAGGACCGCCAGCGCGCGGTGGACAGGGACTGCAGAGCACGCCCACGGTCGTCGTCAACGGCGAACGGTTGGCGAACTACGACTGGGAGACGGTACAGAACGGCATCGAGGGGCACCTGAAGTCCGCCTCGAAGTCCTGACCGACTCGCGCGTCAGCCATGCACGACTGCGTACGGGCTTTGTCGCTCGACACCCTCGCTTCGACTAGCATGAGGCCATCCGTTCCCCGAGGTGCGACCCCGTGAGGCGGCGCGAACTCCTCGCCGGACTCGGGAGTCTGGGCGTCGTCGGCGGCGCGGGCTACGTCGCGCTGAACGGCCTCGGCGGCGACGACGGCCTCCCCCCTGACCGTCCGGACGTTGGACGCGCCGGGGTCCGAGGCGGCGGGGGAGCGCCCCGTCCCCGCTGCCGGCGACCCGACCGTCCTCGACCTGTTCGCCACGTGGTGCGTGCCGTGTTCGGCGCAGATGGAGTCGCTGACGGCGCTGCACGAGGAGTTCGGTGACAGGACCACGTTCGTCTCCGTGACGAACGAACGCTTCGGCGGCGGCCTGACGGCCGACGACGTGCGCGCGTGGTGGGCCGACCACGACGGCGCGTGGACCGTCGGACACGACCCCGAGAGCCGCCTGATGAGCGAGTTGGGCGCCGGCGGCCTCCCGTTCCTCGCCGTCTTCGACGCCGACGGCACCGCGACGTGGACCCACC
>NZ_WPCD01000330.1:0-2081 GCF_009741955.1 Halogeometricum sp. CBA1124
CCGACGCCGTCGAGGCCGTCCGAGAGGGCGGTCCGGTGCGTCTGCTGCCGTGCGGGCGGTCGCTCTCGGGGGCCCGCGCCGCGGACGTGCGCCGGCTGGGCGACGCCCTCCGCGCCGTCGAACGCGCTTACGGCGACGTCGTCGTGGACTGCCCCGCGGGGATGCGCGCCGACGCGGGCGTCCACTCGCCGTCGCCGACGCCTGCGTCGTCGTCGCCTCGCCCCGGCCGTACGCCCTCGCCGACGCCGTCCGCACCCGCGAACTCGCGCGCGAACTCGACGCCGGACTCGTCGCCGTCGCGGTCAACCGCGCCGTCGCGGACCCGCCCGAGGCCATCTTCGAGGAGGTCCTCGGCGCGCCCGCCGTCACCGTCCCCGCGGACCCCCGCGTCGCCCGCGCTATCGAGACGGGGCGTCCCGTCTGCCGCGTCGCCCGTCGAGTCGCGCGGGGCGGGCCGTCTCGTCGCTCGCGCGAGCGGTCGAACGCAGCACGCGGGCGTAGCAGACTGCCTCACGGTTCTCGCCTCGCTCTCGCGGCGTCGTCCGACCCCGACGCTGGCCGCGCGGGCCGACCGCTTCGCTGGCCGGGAAGCCGTCGAAGAACAGGTTCGTCGGTCGCTATCGGCCGGTCGCTACCGTATCGGTCCCTGCCGCGTCGGACGACGCCGTACGGCCGCCGCCCGGCGTTCGCCCTCCCTACCCGATCGGTCGCTCACTCGTCGTCCGACAGCGCCACGTACGTCTCCGCAGGGTGACGGGCGTCACGTCGGCGACGGCCGCCGCGTCGGCCTGCGTCAGGTCCGCGCCGAGGTCACGGGCGGCGGTGTAGAGACACCCGGCGGCGACGCCGCTCGGGTTGCGACCGCTCGCGACGCCGACTCGACCGCTTCGGCGGCGTACTCGCGGGCGCGGCGTTCCACGTCGCGCGAGAGGTCGAGCCGGGTGGCGAAGCGCGGGACGTACTCGACCGGGTCCACGGGGCCGACCGGGAGCCCGAGGTCGCGGTTCAGCGCGTCGTACGCGGCGGTCTGTTCGCCCTCGGTGGCCTTCGCCTCGGCGACGACTTCGCCGACGGTGCGCGAGACGCCGGCGACCCGGCAGGCGGCGTAGACGCACGCGGCGGCG
The DNA here is from genome assembly GCF_009741955.1 of Halogeometricum sp. CBA1124. Taxonomy (NCBI): domain Archaea; kingdom Methanobacteriati; phylum Methanobacteriota; class Halobacteria; order Halobacteriales; family Haloferacaceae; genus Halogeometricum; species Halogeometricum sp. CBA1124. The sequence goes on from NZ_WPCD01000330.1 coordinate 1,125, forward strand.
AACCCCTCCAGCGACCGGCCGCGCAGGAGGTCCTCGTTCTGCGCCGAGTCGAACAGCGAACACGCGTGGTCGCGGATGCGTTCGGGGAGCGACAGCGCGCTCGTCAGCCGGCGAATCTCGGTGAACGCGTACACCTGATTCCGCTCGCGCTTGGTGGAGATGCGAGCGCGGTTGTGCTGGCGGCGCATCCGGGCGAGGCGGCGGCGCTTGCGGCCCTTGACGCGCGTCGAGCGACCGATTTCGGTCGAGAGGCCGCGGTCGTGCCGGGACCGCGTGAGCGGTGCGCCCGTGCGCTTCGGGTTCCGGTCGTCGTCGGCGAACGACCGCCACTCGGGGCCGTGGTCGATGGCGTACTCGGCGACGACCAGACCGCAGTCGCCGCAGACCGTCTCCCGGCCGTCGGCGCGGAGGCGGCCGTCGCATTCGGGGCAGGCGTTCGTCGTCGTCGCGTCGTCGGCGGAGCGTGCGTCACTCATCACAATTGAAACTCGGTCCCGATGGAGTATTTAAACACGGGAGAATTCGGCCGTTCGACGGGTGAGACGCGGTCCAGTACCTACCGGTAACCGGTACGCTCTGGTTTCAGATACGAGAACGCTGGCGAAACGGTTTACTGGGCCGCCGATGTACGACGACGAGATGGGACTGGCGGACATCGCGGACGAGTTGGCGGTGACGACGACGACGCAGGACGAACGGGGCGTCGCGACGGTAGACGACACCGACGTGAACCTCGACGCGCGCCTCCGCGAGTACGCGGCCGAGTTGCCGTGTACGCCGGAGGCGGCGGCCACCGTCCTCGAACGCCACTCGGCCGGCGACAGCGTCGGCGACGCGGCGGAGGCGGCCGTCGTCGCCCCGGTGACGGCGGCGAAAGTCCTCCATCGCGCGGGCGTGGAGGGCGTGACGCCGCTGGCGCCGACGGCCCGGCGCGTGCTTCGCGATTGGCTCGACGGC
>NZ_WPCD01000354.1:0-1462 GCF_009741955.1 Halogeometricum sp. CBA1124
GTTCCCTGCGTCCTCGGCCGACTCCTCCGCCGCGTCCTCGGCGGGTCCGTCCGCTGCATCCGCCGTGGCCCCGCCACCGGCCGGCGGTCCGTCCGCGTCCTCGGCCGACTCGTCTCCGCCGTCCGACTCCCCGTCGGTCGCGGCGTCGCCGCCGAGAAAGTCGTCGAGCGAGCGGTTCTCCGTCACGTCCGGACGATGCGAACGGGCGGTCTTAGCGGTGTCGGCTCCGGACGACACCGGAACGCAGTTGGCGCGAACGGTCGAAGCCCGACCGTGGACGCGAACGACAGGGCGCTGACGGCCGTCGCGATGCTCGGACACGCGACGTTCCACACGTACGAACTCGTCGTCCCGCTGTTCGTCACCCTCTGGCTGGACGAGTTCGCGGTCGCGGCGGCCGAACTGGGAATCCTCGTCGGGGCGGGGTTCGCGCTGGTCGGCGTCGGAGCGTTGCCCGCCGGCGTCCTCGCCGACCGCTACGACTCGAAACGGCTCATCGTCGGGTCGGCGCTCGGCATGGGCGGCGGGTTCGTCGTCCTGAGCGCCGCCCCGAACGCCGCCGTCCTCGGGGTCGGACTGGCGCTGTGGGGGACGGCCGCGAGCGTCTACCACCCGGCGGGGCTCTCGCTCATCAGTCGCGGCGCGAGCGAACGCGGGACGGCGTTCGCCTACCACGGACTGGCCGGGAACGTCGGCGTCGCCGTCGGTCCGCTCCTCGGCGCCGTCCTCCTCGCGTTCCTCCACTGGCGGGCCGTCGCCGTCGTCCTCGTCGTCCCCGCCGTCGTCGCCGCCGCGGTCGGTCGACGCATCGAGTTCGACGAGAGGGCGGCCGACCCGGCCGACCCGGCCGAGCGAGCGACAGCCCCGGCGGACGCGGCCGAACTGGTCGCTCGGACGAGGCGACTGTTCGCGGGGGGCTTCGCCCTCGCGTTCGCCGTCGCGATGCTGTACGGACTGTACTACCGGGGCGCGTTCACGTTCCTGCCGGACGTCCTCGCCGACGTGCCGCTCTTCGAACCCGTTCCGTTCGCGGGCGTGACGCTCCGGCCGAGCCAGTACGCGTACGCGGGACTGCTGGCCGTCGGCGGCGCGGGGCAGTACGTCGGCGGGAAGCTGAGCGACCGGGTCGCGCCGGAGCGCGCACTCGCGGTCACGTTCGCCGTTCTCGTCGCCGTCTCGCTGGCGTTCGTCCCCGCGTTGAACGGGAGCGTCGTGTCCCTGCTGGTCGTCTGCGCGCTGTTCGGATTCGTCGCCTACGCGGTGGCGCCGATGTACCAGTCGACGATAGCCGCGCACGCCCCGTCGGACGCCCACGGCCTGTCGTTCGGCTACACCTACCTCGGGACGTTCGGCGTCGGCGCGTTCGGGGCGAGCGTCGCCGGCGTCGTGCTGACGTACGCCGACGCGGCCGCGCTCTTCACCCTGCTCGCGGTCCCGGCGGGCCTCGCCGCCGTCGTCGCCG
>NZ_WPCD01000335.1:0-1981 GCF_009741955.1 Halogeometricum sp. CBA1124
CGCCGACGACGAACTCGTCGTCGGCGAGACCATCCCCGGCGGGACGACGACGGCGATGGCCGTCCTCCGCGCCCTCGGCGAGGAGTGGCCCACCTCGTCGTCGCTGCCGGAGAACCCCGTCGAACTGAAGGAACGGGTGGTCGAGGCGGCGTTCGAGTCCTCGGAGATAGCGCCGGGGCAGGCGGCGCACACGCCCGAACTCGCCGTCCGGTTCGTCGGCGACCCGGTGTTGGCCGCCGCGGGCGGACTCGTCGCGGGCGCCGTCGAGTCCGGGACGGCCGTGACGCTCGGCGGCGGGACGCAGATGCTCGCCGTCGCCGCCCTCGTCCGGCACGCGGGCGTCCTCGGTCCCCTCACGCTCGCCACCACCTCCTACCTCGCGGCGGACGTGCCCGAACTCCGCGACGCGACGGACGCCCACGACGTGGCCCTCGTCGTCACCGACCCCGGCTTCGACGACGCCGGCCCGCTCTCGGCGTTCGCCGACGGCGTCGCCAAGGAGGGGGCGGCGATGGGCGGCGCACTCCACCTCGCCGACCGGGCGGGGTCGCTGGCGGACGTGACGGAGGGAACGCTTGATGTGCTCTCCCGACTCCGAGGAGACTATGGACCCTGACGCCGTCGCGGAGGTGTCGCGCGTCCCGCACGGCAGTTCCGACGACGTGAACCTCGTGGACTTCAGCGCCAACACCAACCCCGACGCCCGCCGGGCGCGGCGTGTACGTACGAGTCGGCGTTCGCCGCCGCCGGACGCTACCCGCCCGACGACTACACCGACTTCCGCGTCGCCGCCGGCGAGTACGTCGACTGCGACCCCCACCACGTCACGCCGACGGCGGGCGGGATGGCCGCCCTCCGCCTCGCGTTCGGCGTCACCGTCGGCCCGGCCGACGACGTCCTCCTCCCCGAACCGAGTTTCGGCGAGTACGACCGCGAGGTCAGACTGCAGGGCGCGACGCCCGTCGCCGTCGCCCACGACGACCTGCTGGCGACGGACCCCGCCGACTACGCCGCCGTCGTCGTCTGCAACCCGAACAACCCGACGGGCGAGGCGGCCGACCCCGACGAACTCCGCGCGTACCTCGCGGACTGCCGCGCCGCGGACACCGTCCTCGTCGCCGACGAGGCGTTCCTCGACTTCACCGACTACCCGAGTCTCGCGGGCGAACCCGGCGTCGTCGTCGCCCGGTCGCTGACGAAGATGTTCGGGCTCCCGGGCCTCCGCGCGGGGTTCGCCGTCGCCACCGGCGAACTCGCGGACAGACTGGACGCCGCGCGGCCGCCGTGGGGGCTCTCGCGCCCGCCGCGGACGTGGGCGCCCACTGCATGCGCCAGTCCGAGTTCGTGGCGGAGACGAAGGCGCGCGTCCGGCGGGAACGCGAACGGATGCGCGACCGACTCTCGGCCGGGTTCGAGGTGTTCCCGTCGGACGCGCCGTTCCTCCTCCTCGGCGTGACCGGCGAGGGGGCGGCCGGCGACGTGGACGCCCTCCTCCGTCACGCCCGCGAACGCGGGTTCGCCCTCCGCGACGCGCGCACGTTCGAGACGCTCGACTCGCACGTCCGGGTGGCCGTCCGCCGCCCCGACGAGAACGACGACCTGGTGGAGGCGCTCCTGTCGTTCCCGTGACCGACCCCGTCTTCGAGTCGACCGTCCGCGACGGCGTCCTGCGACTCGCCCGCCCGGAGACGCGGTGGCTCTCGACGGGTCACGCCGGCGGCGCGTCGGTCGGCCCCGTCGCGTACAACGTGAGCGTCCCCGAGGGCTGGGACGAGATGGACGTGGACGGCTACGTCGAACGCCGCCTCGACGCCGCGGGGTTCGACGAACGGGCCCGACCCTCCTCACGGGCGTCTCGATGCGGCACGCCCGCCGCGCCCGCCTCGGCGACGGCCTCTGCGAGGGTGCTGCCGGTGTGACTGCCGTAGTCGTTCGGGTCCACGTGCTGCGCCCACGTCTCGCGCCGGTGTCGGCGACGCGT
>NZ_WPCD01000320.1:0-2269 GCF_009741955.1 Halogeometricum sp. CBA1124
CGCCCGCGACGCCGCCACCGGGACGCTCCGCTGGCGCTTCGACGGCCGGAAGCGACCGTGGCGCGAGTCCCTCCAGTTCTCGTCGCCGCCGCTGGCGTCCGACGGCGGCCTTCTCGTCGCCGCCGAGACGGAGGTACTGGGGTTCGGTACCGCGTCCGGACGCCTCCGCTGGTCGTACGACGGGACGACGAGCGTCGAGACCCCGCTCCTCGCTGCCGGGAGCGTCTACTGCCCGGACGCCACTGACGGGACCGCCGTCCTCGACGCGACGACTGGACTCCCGCGCGACCGGTCGCCGCTTCGGACGGAACTCGACCCGCTGGCGTTCCGCGGCGGCCTCCTCGTCGGCCGCGGCGACGCCCCGGACGAACTCGCGGCGGTGGACGCCCGGACGGGTCGCCGCGAGTGGCGACTGACGCTCGGTGTCGCCGACCCCTCGTCGCTCTCGCCGTGCGTCGGCCGGGACGCCGTCTACTACGGGAGCGGCCCGCTGTACGCGGTTTCGCTCGATGACGGCGACGTGCTGTGGGAGGGCGACGTCGGCGCGCGACGCTCGGCCCTCCGGCCCGTCACCGACGGCGACCGGGTGTTCGTCGCGGCCGGCGACGGCGCGTCGCCGTTCGCTGCCGCCCTCGACGCCGCGACGGGCGACAGACTGTGGCGGACCGACGTTCCGGTGCCGCGCGACGGTCTCGCCGCCGTCGTCGGCGAGACGCTGTACCTCCCGACGAGCGACGGGTTCGTCGCCCTCGACGCGACCGACGGGGCGGAAGTCGGCCGGTTCGAGGCATCGACCGACGAGGGCGACGTTCGCTCGCCAGTCGTCGCGGACGGCACCGTCTACGTCGCGTCGGCGGGACGCTGTACGCCGTGGAGGGGTCGGCGTGACGGACGACCGGAGCGGGGCGTCCGGAAGCGACCCGAGTGCCACTGGCATCGTCGTCGCCGGCGTCGCCGACTTCTTCGGCCTCGTCTGGCTCTGGATCGCCTTCGGGACGCTGTTCCGACCGCTCTCGGTCGTCGTGAACGCCGCGCTCGTCGCGGAACCGTTCTCGTTCGGCCAACTCGCCGTGCAGGCTCCGACGCTCGCCGCCGTCGCCGTCACGAACGCGCGGTATCCGGACGCCTCCCCGCTCAGAATCTGGCTCGTCGGCCTCGCCTCGACGTTCCTGTTCGTCGCCTGCGCGGCTCTCGCGGGGACGCTCGACCCGCCGACGAGCGGGTCCGTCGTCGTCGTGGTTCGACTCGTCCTCCTCTGGGCCGGGTCGCTCGCCCTCGTCGTCGCCGCGGACCGCTACCGATGGGCCGAGCGAGGCGCGTGAGGCGTCGGGGCGCTTACGGCGTGCCGACGGCCACGTGCCGCCGGTAGAGGTAGTAGATGGCGAGGGGGACGCTCACCGTGAACGCCGTCAGGACGACGCCCGCGAGGGCGACCAGCCCGTACAGCAGGGGGTCGGGTGACCACGGCGACGCCGGGTCGTCCGAGAGCGCTCGCGCGTCCACGTAGACGGCGACCGGAAACATGACCGAGAGGACGAGGCCGACGAGTGCGGCGACGCCGCCGGCGACGACGGCCAGTCCGACCGTCAGCAGGCCGCCGGTGAGGAACACGTCGAACAGGAAGCCGACGAAGAACAGCACACCGCCGACCGCCGAGAGGACGAAGAAGACGAGCGGTGCGGCGATCCAGTACCACCAGTTCGAGTCGACCGACGCGTACGGGAGCAGGTCGCCGACCGGGTCCTCGTAGTCCCCGGTGTCGGCGGCAGGTTCGACGCCGCCTGCGCCGGCGTCGGGTTCAACGCTGCTCGCATCGGCCTCGGGTCCGGTGCCGTCCGCGCCCGCGTCGGCGTCCGCGGAAGTGGAGGGGTCGTCCATGCTCGAACCGACGGGGCGCGGGGACAAAAAGCCGCGACCGGGTGCCGAGCGACGCCGCGACCGGTCGCGCGTCGCCGGGCGAACAGACCTTTGACGGTTCGAATCCTACCGTGGGCCATGTCCCGCCCGGGCGATTCTGTCCGCGTCGCGTGGACCGTCGTCAAACGGGCGCACGCTCACGACGTCAAGTATCCCGCGGCCTCGCTAGCGTACTACGGCTTCGTCTCCCTGTTCCCGTTGCTCGTGCTCGCGCTGGCCGTTCTGAGCCGTCCCGAGGCCGCCTGGATTCAGCGGGCGACGCCGACGTTTCTCTCCCCGGCGACGCGACAGTTGGTGTACGAGGCGACGGCGAACGGGGCGGGTCGAGAGGGGGCGACGCTCCTCGCCGTCG
>NZ_WPCD01000372.1:0-1252 GCF_009741955.1 Halogeometricum sp. CBA1124
TCGGCGTCCGCGAACCGCAGGTCGCCGCCCGACCCGTCGACGATCCAGTAGGTCAGCCAGAGGCCGAGGCTGCTCGCGTGTTCGAGGGCGGTCTCTCTGCCCTCGCGGATCGCTCTGCGTTCCTGTTCGGGGATGCCGGGACCGTTGTCGGTGACCGCGACGCGAACCCACTGTGAACCGGCGTCGGCGCGTCGTCCGCGACGGCCTCCGCCGGCGACCGACTGACGGTCGAGACGGACACGTCCACCCGCGGGTCGTCGGCGTCGTTGTGTTCGCAGGCGTTCTCGCAGACGTTCTCGACGGCGAGTCGGAGCGACGGCAGGGCGACGGCCGGCGCGGCGTCGGGCAGCGACGTCTCGAGTTCGACGGTCGGATACGACTCTCGGAGGTCCGTGACGACGTCGGAGACGACGCCGACCACCTCGACGCGGGTCGGCGACTGGTCGGCTTCGAGGGCGGTCTCGATCTGTCTGACGCGGTCGCTGAGGTTGGCGAGCGTCCGGCCGGCGTCGAGAATCGACCGGCCCGCTCCGGCTACCCGGTCGTCGTCGGCGACGTCCGCGACGACCTCGGCGTAGGTCAGGACGACCGTCAACTGGTTCCGCAGGTTGTGTCGGAGGACGCGGTACATCACTTCGAGCCGCTGCGTTCGCTCGCGGAGGGCGGCTTCGCGCGCGCGAAGCGTCGACGCGAGGTCGTTGAACCCGTCGCCGATCTGTTCCCACTCGGCGCCGCCGCGGAGCGACACCGACCGGTCGTAGTCGCCCGCGCCGAGGTCGGCGAACGCGTCGAGCAGTCGGTCGGTCTGTCGGAGGCTCGTGGCGTACTGCCAGTAGCCGAACCCGGCCATCACCAGCACGACGAGCCCCAACTGGCCGGCCTGAAACAGCGCCAGCGTGCGCAGTCTGGCGTCAAGCGCCGACCGGTCCTGCGAGACGGGTCACCGTCCACCCCGTCGATTCGACGGTCGCGACGCCTCGACGGACGATTCGAAGCGGCGGTTCCCGCCGTGGAGTTCCGCCCCGTCGTCGACGACGGTTACCGTCTGTCTGCTGGTGTCGAGGGGTGGCAACGCGTCGAACGTCGTCCGGGTGTCGAGGTAGATCGCACCCGCGAGGACGCCTTTCACCGCTCCCCGTTCGAATATCGGCGCGGCGAACACGAGGACGTACTCGCGGTGCCGTCGAGACGCTCGGCTCGCCGACGTCACATCCGGCCCTCGAGTGCCGCCTCGACGTACGCGGCGTCGCTC
>NZ_WPCD01000350.1:0-1554 GCF_009741955.1 Halogeometricum sp. CBA1124
GTTCTCGTCGGCGGCGCGTCGTGACTCCGAGGTCGTCGAGTCCTCCCTCACCGTGTTCCTCCTTCGGTCGGCGACTGACGAACGGCGTCGGCGGGCGCGGTGGAGGGCCGATAGCTCCGACGAGCGGTCGGAACGCGCGGCACCGGAGCGCCCGGTCCGCATCCGGGTGACATCGAATCGTCCTCACCGACGACATATCGCCTGGTATATCTTACGGCAGTTCCGGGGGCGACAACGGCACGTTGAAACCGACCGCCGTCGACCGTCCCCCATGAGCGACCTCGGAAAGGTGGACCGCGCGTTCTTCGACCGGTACGTCTTCTCGAACCTCGGTGCCGACCGCGACGACGTCGCCCTCGGTCCGACCCACGGCGTCGACTTCGGCCTCCTCGACGTCGACGGGACGGCCGTCGCCGTCGCCACCGACCCCGTCTCCGTCCTGCCGGACCTCGGACTCGCCCGCGCCGCCGGTTCGCCCTCGACTTCGTCCTCGCCGACGTGGCCGTCTCGGGGCTTCCGCCCTCCCACCTCGCCGTCACCTTCACGCTCCCGCCCGACTTCGAGGACGAGGCGTTCGCCGAACTGTGGACGGCGATGCACGAGGAGGCCGCGGACCTCGGCGTCAGCATCGTCACGGGGCACACCGCCCGCTACGCCGGGTGTTCGTTCCCGTGGGTCGGCGGCGCCACCGCTCTCGCCGTCGGCGACCCCGGTGACGTGATTCGCCCCGACGGGGCCCGCGTCGGCGACGACGTCCTCGTCACGAAGGGGCCGGCCGTGGAGGCGACGGGTCTGCTGACGACGCTGTTCCCCGACCAGTTCGACCTCCCGGCAGATACGCTCCGCGAGGCGCAGGCCCGCCTGGACGAGGCCGACTGCGTCCGCGACGCGATGACCGCGGCGGCCGCCGGCGGCGTCCACGCGATGCACGACGCCACCGAGTGCGGCCTGTTCGGCGCGCTGAACGAAGTCGCCGACGGCGCGGGCGCCACCTCGACGTCTCGACCGACGAGATACCGGTTCGCCCGGGCGTCCGCGAGGCGTGCGCGTTCCTCGATATCGACCCGTGGACGGCGACGACGGGCGGCACGGCTGGTGCTCGCCGTCGACCCCGACTCGACGGCGGCCGTCGTCTCGGCGCTCGAATCCGAGGGGCGCCCGTCGGCGTCGCCGGCACCGTGCGCGAAGGGACCGGCGTCACCGTGGACGGCGAGTCGGTGCCGCACCCCGAGGTGGACCCGTCGTGGGCGGCCTACGAGGAACTGGCGCGGCGGAGCGAGTCACCGTAGCCCGCGCGGGTTCGGGCGCGCCTGCCGGCGACCGACGGGCGGCCGATTCGTCTGAGCCCGCCGGAGGAGAACGTTCAACTCGGGTCCGCGTGACCGCGTATCGGATGGACAGAAACGGATTCGTGAAGCTCTCGTTGCTCGCGTTCGGCCTGATACTGCTGAGCTTCGTGATTCTCGGTCTCTCGCGCATCGTGCTCCCCTACCGAACCGCGCGACTGCTCTCGGCGCCGACGACGTTCCTCGCCGCCCTCCTCGTCGCGTACCT
>NZ_WPCD01000312.1:0-2448 GCF_009741955.1 Halogeometricum sp. CBA1124
AGGGCGAAGGCGGCGACGCCGGCGGCGGCCACCGCGGCGGCCTTCAGCAGTTCGCTCGCCGCGTAGGGGTCGAAGCTCCCGGGGTCGCCGGGGAACGCGCCGAGGAACGCCTCCGGCAGGACGCCGAAGACCACCGACGGTATCGCGACGACGACGAGCGCTACTCTGAGAGCCGTGGACCCGGGGCCGACCGTGAGCGGTTCGGGCGCGCGGCGGACGAACGCGTAGTACCCGAACTTGACGAACGAGAGCACCGTGCCGACGCCCCCGACGACGACGACCCACCAGACGAGGTCCGGACCGGCGCTCTCGACGGCCTTCGTCACGAGCCCCTTGCTCACGAAGCCGGAGAACCCGGGGACGCCGGTGATGGCGAGCGCTGCGACGAGGAACGTCGCGAACGTCACGGGCATCCGACGACCGAGTCCGCCGAGGCGCTTCAGCGACGCCTCGCCGGTCCGGGCGATAATCGCGCCGGCGACCATGAACAGCAGGCCCTTGTAGAGGACGTTCGCCGTCAGGTGTGCGAACGCGCCCGTGAGACCGGCCGCGGTTCCGATACCGACGGCGACGGTCATGTACCCCACCTGCGAGACGATGTGGTACGAGAGCAGTCGGCGCATGTCCGTCTGGAGGACGGCCTGCGTCACGCCGTACAGGACCATCGCCGCGCCCATCCAGACGACGAACGCGTGCCCGTCGGGCGCGAGGCGGGCGAGGACGTAGACGGCGACTTTCGTGGTGAAGCCGGCCAGCACGACGCTGGCGGCGACGTGCGGCCGGGAGTAGGTCTCGGGCAGCCACGCGTGGAGGCCGACGAATCCCAGGTTGACGCCGACGCTCACGAGAGCGAGCGTCGTCGCCAGTCCACGCGTGAAACCGCCGTCATAGACGAACGTCCCCGCGGCGGCGTAGTGGAGGGCGACGGCCGCGACGAGGAACGCCCCGCCGACGAGGTGGTAGACGGCGTAGCGGAACGCCGGACGGACGGCGTCGCCCCCGTGGTGCCACACCAGGACCGTCGCGCTGACGGCGAGCAGTTCCCACGCGACGAGGAGCGTCAGCCAGTCGCCCGCGAGGACGGCGGCGACGCCCGCGCCCATGTAGCACAGCGAGTACGCCGTCTGCCGGGCGTCGGCCCCCGTCGAGTGCCCGTAGAGGACGTTCAGCGCGGCGACGAAGCCGAACAGGACGGCCACCGGCCGACTGAACGCGTCCACGCGGACCAGCACCTGCTCGAAGCCGAACGGGGCGACGGACGGCGCGGCCCCGGCGGGCGCGACCAGCACCCACGGTATCGTGACCGCGGTGAGCGACACCGCGGTGGGCGGTGCCGGCGCGCCGCGGCAGGGCGACAATGGCGAGGGCGGCGGCGACGAACGCGACCCACGGGGGGACGAGCGTCAGAACGTCGGTCATCCGAACACCTCCGCGACTACCGCGTTCGCCAGGTCCCAGAACGGGAACGCGGTCGGCGCGACGCCGAGAGCCACCGCGGCGCCGACGGTGAACAGCACCGGGAGCAGCATGAACGGCGTCGTCTCGGCGCCGAGCGTGCGACGCTCCCACGCGTCCGCCGCCGCGTATCCGCCGTCGGTGGCGTGCGGCGGTGCGAACGCGTGTTCGCTCTCGGAGCCGTCGGACCCGCGCCGTCCGAAGAAGGCGACGTAGACGACGGGCCAGAAGTAGAGCAACTTCAGCAGGCCCGCCAGCAGGTACGCGGCGACGAAGACGGGGTACGGACTCGCCGCCGCGCCGAGGACGAGGTGGAACTTGCTGACGAAGCCGGCGACGAGGGGGAAGCCGACGAGGCCCGCCGCGGCGACGCCGAAGGCGGCCATCGTCAGCGGGAGTCGCCGGCCGATGCCCGCGAGGTCCGAGACGTACTTCACGCCCGTCTCGGCGGCGACGACGCCCGCGACGAAGAACAGCGTTATCTTCATGAACGCGTGGGCGACGACGTGGACGAACGCCCCGAACACCGACAGCGGCGTCGCGAGGGCCAGACCGAGCGCGACGTACGACAGTTGGCTCACCGTCGAGTACGCCAGCCCCCGCTTGAGGTTGTCCTGCCGGAGGCCGACGACGCCCGCCAGCACCATCGTGACGGCGGCGGCGACGGCCAGCGGGAGTCCCATCCCGAGGTCCCACGTCGTCTCCGGGCCGAACACGTACAGGACGGTCCGGCCCAGGGCGAACACGCCGCTCTTGACGACGGCGACGGCGTGCAACAGCCCCGAGACGGGCGTCGGCGCGACCATCGCGGCCGGCAGCCACCCGTGCAGGGGCATCACGGCCGTCTTCACGCCGAAGCCGACGACGAGGAGGGCGAACGCGACGCGCGCCAGCGTCGGGTCGGCGGCCGCGAGCGACGAGAGGCCGCCCGCGTCGAACGTCACCGTCCCCGCGAGGACGGCGACGAGGAGGACGCCGCCGAGGGCGACGACG
>NZ_WPCD01000381.1:0-1110 GCF_009741955.1 Halogeometricum sp. CBA1124
GGTCGCCGGACTCGACGGCGAGGAGGTAGCCGACCGGCCGGTTCCGGGCGTCGGTGGAGACGAACACGGTGCCGACCGCGCCGGCCGCCGCGAGGAGGTCCGGGGCCGGTTCCGCGAGGTACGACTGGAGGCGCGAGAGCGCCTCGGCGTCGGCGGGGCGGGCGCGGCGGACGGGCGTCACGCGACGAAGGCGAACGCCACGCCCGTGCTGACGACGGCCCCGACGAGCGTCGCGGTGAAGTTCACCGCCTCGTTGCCCACGCGAGAGCCCTCGACGGTGGCTCCGAGGAGGCTGTCGACGGTCATCCCGGCGAGTCCGCCGAGGAGGACGAGGCCGGCGCCGAGCAGTCCCGTCACGTCCGTCATCAGGGCGGCCGCGACGGCGGCGACGATACCCGCGCCGACGAGGCCCGCGAGTTCGCCCTGCCACGTCACGCCGCCGTCGGTTCCGGGTTCGACCCGTTCGAGGGTCGTGATGAGCCGCGGGTTGTCGTACAGGCCGCCGACCTCCGAGGAGAGCGTGTCGCTCAGCGCGGCCGCCATCGACCCCGCGAAGGCGAACTGGAACAGCGTCCCGTCCAGCGTGACGTGCGCGCTGGCGGCGAAGCCGACGACCGAGACGAGGGCGACGGCGGCGTTGCCGAACACGTTCGAGGTGCCGCGTGCGCCTTCGTTCTCCTCGGCGACGCCGCGAGCGAGTTTCTCGTCGTAGCGGAACTTCGTCGAGAGCGCACCGATGGCGAAGAACGACATCAGGACCGCGAACCAGCCGAAGCCGCCGAAGACGATGACGAGGAGGCTGAGGAGGACGCCCGACAGCATGCCCGTGACCGACGCCGCCTTCAGGGCGTAGGAGATGAGTCCGAAGGCGACGGTGAGCGCGAGCGCCGCGGCAATCTCCACGGCGGTTATCGGTCCGGACAGCGCGGCGAACGACCACAGGAGCAGTCCCGTCGAGAGCATCACCAGCGGGTCGTCGCGCTCGAACAGCAGTTCGCGGAACAGCGCCGCGACGATGGCCCCGGCGGTGGCGAGGAAGACGAACAGCGGGTACGCGGGCGAGAGCGGCGTCACCGCCGCGACGCCGGCCTGCCCGGCGACGCCGCCGAG
>NZ_WPCD01000363.1:0-1359 GCF_009741955.1 Halogeometricum sp. CBA1124
GGCGCGGGCGTCGATTATCGCCTGCCGGAACGCCTCCGGCGTGTCGAACACGGTCGAGGGGTGCGCGCCGTGAACCACGTCCCGAAGCGCCGAGTCGTTCGTCGGGACGGGCGTGACCGGACCGAACGCGAGCGTCGCGTGCGCCGTGCCGGCGTCGTTCCGGAGTGCGAGGCGGCGCGTGCCGAGTCTGACCGCCGTCGCGTCCAGCGGGTGTTCGGCCGTCGCCGCGTACTCGGCGGCCGCCACGCGGTCCACCGTCGCGGCCGCCGAGTCGGCGTTCGGCGGCGGCACCGTCGGCAGTCCGGACGCCGCGCCGACGAGGGCGACGCCCGCCAGCGAGAGGCCCAGCCACGCGTACCACGAGTCGAGTGGGAGGTCGAGCATGGACCGTCTGGCCGCGGTTCGGTATATAAACTCTCGTGCGAGTCCCCGGCGCGGCCAGGGGTAGTCAGAACACCAGCGCCGCCCCGCGGAACGCCGCGAGGTAGGCCGCCGTCGCCGACAGGAGGGCGAGGCCGACGCGGTAGCCGACGAGCGTCCGGTCGAGTCCGCGGTCGAGACCCGTCGAGAGCGCGGTCAGGACGACGGCCAGAGCGAGGACGTAGGCTCCGACGGCGACGCCGAGGAGGGACGGACCGAGCGTCCCCGCGCCGCCCTTGACCAGCGCCGTCTCTGCGGCGCCCATCCGCGCCGCCATCGCCACCGTCGCGCCGCCGACCAGCGGTGCGAACAGGGCGGCGGTGTTCGACAGCGTGCCCGTCACCGACGCGAGTTCCCGACGAGCCTCGCTCTCGACCCGTCGGAGTTCGCGGAGGTGGTCGGCGGTGGCGACGACGGCCCGCCCCACGGGCCGCCCTTCCGTCGCCGCGACGGCGAGCAGTGCGGCGGCGCTCCGCGCCCGCGGACTGGGGAGGTCCGAGAGGACGCCGTAACGCCCGAGGAACGCCTCGCGGACGCCGACGCGGAGGCGGCGGCGGACGCCGGCGGCGTCGGCGAACACGTCGCCCGCCGGCGTCGACACCGCGTCCGCCGCGGACTCGACGGCGACTTCCACCGAGTCGCCCGCCGTGACGCGCCGCCCGACGAGCGAGAGCACGTCGTCGAGTCCGTCCTCGACGGCGCGCACGCGCGCTCTGACCCGCGCCATCGGGTAATACCGCGCGACCAGTCCCGACCCGACGCCCGCGCGACGGCGGTGAGCGCGTCGGCCCACGGCGCGACTGTCGCGCGACGAACCCAGCCGCGCCGGCGGCGACGACGGCGACGAGTCCGGCCGGGAGGAGCGACGACGGTACGTCGGGGTGCGCGGCGTCGACGCGCGGTGGGGCGAGGGCGACGGGGCGGCGGAGCAGAATCCAC
>NZ_WPCD01000375.1:0-1204 GCF_009741955.1 Halogeometricum sp. CBA1124
GTCGCCGACGAGGACGACGCGGTCGGTGTGCCACCGCGCGCAGGTGACCTCTCGGACGCGGTCGAAGAACGGGTCGTCGTCGGCCGCGGTCGAGGAGGCCGGCAGTCGCCAGCCGATTCGCTCCGCCTGCGTCCGCAGTCGCTCGCGCGCCGGCGGGTCCGGCGGCGCGTCGAGTCGGGCGGCGAGGTTGAACCCGACCCGGTCGCCGACGCGGGCGAGGAACCCCTCGCTTCCCGGACCCCAGAGGCTCACCATCTCGGCGTCGAGGCTCGGACGCCCGTCGGTCCACAGCGACCAGACGTAGGTGTCGAACGCCCGCTTCGTCCAGTCGTCGAAGCACTCGGCGCGAACGGTCGAGTGGACGCCGTCCGCGCCGACGACGAGGTCGAACGTCTCGGCGGTCCCGTCCTCGAAGGTGACGACCACGCCGTCGTCCCGTTCGTCGATGCGTTCGGGGGCGGTGCCCATCCGTATCCACTCGTCGGGGACCGTCTCGCGGAGGGCGGCGTGCAGGTCAGCCCGATGGACGACGAGCAAGAGCGTCTGCCCCGCGGGGAGGGACGCCCGGGAGAGGACCCGCCCTCCGGCGGCGCGAACCTCGAACGCGTCCGGGTCCGTCGCCGCGCGTCGCGTCGCCGCGAGGCGGTCGAGTTCGTCGAGGACCGAGATGCCGTCGTGCCAGAGACCGATGCCGTACCCCGTCTCGCGCCAGTCGGCGGCTCGCTCGACGACGGTCGCTTCGCGGCCCTGGCGTCGCAGGTAGTTCGCGACGGTTAGCCCGGCCAGTCCGCCGCCGACGACGAGGACGTCCGGCTGTCTGGACGTTCCCATGGTTCGGCTGACACGTTCGACCGTGAAAACTGTCGGTGGACGGTCGGCGGGTCACCCGTCCGCGGCGGGCGATCCGTCCGCCACGAACGCGGAGACGACGGCGGACTCGGCTTTCCGCAGGAGTTCGCCCGCCGTGCTGGACGCGCAGTCGAGTTCGTCGGCCACGTCGGCAACCGTGCCGGTCCGCGGGACGTCGTAGTAGCCGACGCCCACCGCCGCCTCCAGCGCCGCCGCCTGCCTCGCCGTGAGGTTCCCCGCGGGCGGGCCGCGCCGGAAGTCGTGGACGCGCCGGATTCGCGTCTTCAGCAGGTCCCCCAGTCGGCGGTAGAACTCGCTCAGGGCCGCCGTCTCGCCGACGGCGTCGACGTCGCGG
>NZ_WPCD01000050.1:0-18042 GCF_009741955.1 Halogeometricum sp. CBA1124
GCGACCGAGCGAACGCACGCACCGCGGCCGAGAGCGACGGGAACTCCACGAACAGTCGCTCGCCCGTCGAACTGACGTCGACGGGGCGGCCGTCGACGCTGAGCGTCAGGTCGGTCTGGACCGTCAGCGGCGCCCGAGCCTCCGTCTCGCTGTCACTCACGCTCTCGGGTCGTGATGCGGACGGTCCCGTCGAGTCGCCAGTGGGCGTGCTCGGCGTCTTCGCCCGTCCCGCTCGGGACGTCCACCTCCATCTCTTCGAAGTCGTACACTATCTCCGCCCCGCGGCCGGTCAGACGGTCGTACAGACCGATCGCCAGGTCCGGCCACGTCGTCGTCTCGTCGATTCGGTCTTCGGGGGTGGCTGAATCAGCCATACCGGAGATAGGTGTGAACTCAGTTATATGTTCGCCCGATAGGGTGATTGAGATACGGCCCTCTAAGCTTCTCGTGCCCGACGAGTGTCGGTGCTCGAATAGTAAGAACTCTTACCGTTCGACGGCCGTCGCCTCTATCTGCACGGCGGCGTCGCCCGGCAGGTCCGCGACGCCGACGACGGTCATCGCCGGTCGGCGCTCCTCGAAGTAGCGCTCGTACGCCGCCTCGATGTCGTCGACGCGGTCCGCGTCGGTGGTGTATACGGTCGTTCGAAGCACGTCGTCCATCTCCACGCCCGCCCGAACGACGGCGGT
Organism: Halogeometricum sp. CBA1124; assembly: GCF_009741955.1. Classification (NCBI taxonomy): domain Archaea; kingdom Methanobacteriati; phylum Methanobacteriota; class Halobacteria; order Halobacteriales; family Haloferacaceae; genus Halogeometricum; species Halogeometricum sp. CBA1124. The sequence continues at coordinate 690 of NZ_WPCD01000050.1, forward strand.
TTCGACGCGTTCGAGGGCGTCGACGGTCTGCTCCCCGACTGTCAATCCGTCCGCGTGCGCCCGCCGCGGGAACTTCCCGTCGAAGAAGACGAGTTGGATATTCCGCTTCCTGACGCCGTACCCCGCCGTCGCCTTGAGATGGTCGCTCTCGTATCGCGTCACGTCGCCGTTCATGTGCGCGCCTCCCGAGATTGCGGAGAAACGACGGTTCCGTGACGGTGCGGCGTCTCCGAACGGGGTGTCCTCTGACTCACAGTCGTCGTTTTGGGCCCTCGTATATCGACCTGTCGTTAGCAGATGCCAACTCTCGTGAAGCGACTCCAAACGTCTTACCGCGGCTTCACCGCAGTTCTGCCGAGCCGATTAGTATACGCTAAAGTGAATGGACTTCGACCGTCGCGTAGATGCGAGAGTTCGAGTTCACCGTCACCTTCGAACCGGGGGCCGACGACCTGATGGACGTCTTCTCCGAGTATCCGTCGCTGTCGGCCCGTTCCTCGACGTGTTTCACCACGGACGACCGGATGTGGCGCATCGACCACGTGAAGGGCGAACGCGAGGCCCTCGACGCGTTCGACGACGTGTTCCTGGACGAACGGCGCTGCAACGAGTGCTTCGACGTCGTGAACTGCGATACGACGCGCACGTACCACGTCCTCGACCGGAAGGCGAACTCGCGGACGGTGTACACCGACCGGCGGGAGGTACACCGCTGTCACTCCATCCCGCACCACGTCACCGACCACCTCGGCGACGGCGTCGTCTTCGAGTCTCGCCGGACGCGGGGGGAGTACCGGTGGCGCATCCTCTACCCCGGGGAACGGGCCATCGGCGACCTGTACGACGACATCGAGTCGAACCTCCGCGACGGCCTCGAACTCGAAGTCTCCCACCTCTCGCGGGCCGGCAACTGGGACGTGGACTCGCGCGCCGCCGCGCAGTTGTCGCCGGCCCACTGGGAGGTGCTCGAAGCGGCCGTCGAACACGGGTACTACGACCGTCCTCGTGACGTGACCGTCGCCGAGTTGGCGTCGGTGCTGGACGTGCCGCGTTCGACCGTCCAGTACCGTCTGCGGACGGCGGAGGACCTCATCGTCGAACAGTTCGTCGAGTCGGCGCTCTGAGCGCGGACGGCCAACGACGTCCCGTCGGCCGTGCGAAGCGGTCTCCGCCGTCGAGAACCTTTTTCCGCCCGTCGCATCCACCTGGACTATGCGCGCAGCAGTCTACTACGGTCCCGAAGACATCCGCGTCGAGTCCGTGCCCGACCCCGAACTCGCCTCACCGACGGAACGCTCGTCCGCGTGACGCACACCGCCGTCTGCGGCTCCGACCTCTGGTTCTACCGCGGCGAGAGCGACCGCGAGGAGGGCTCTCGCGTCGGTCACGAACCGATGGGCATCGTCGAGGAAGTCGGCGACGACGTTCGGTCCGTCGAACCCGGCGACCGGGTGTTCGCGCCGTTCACCATCAGTTGCGGCTACTGCGAGTTCTGTCGGAAGGGGCTCCACACCTCCTGCGTCAACGGCGACTCGTGGGGTGGCGAGAACGGCGGCGGACAGGGCGAGTACGTCCGCTGTCCCCACGCCGACGGAACGCTCGTCCGCGTCCCCGACCGACACGCGGACGACGAGGACACGCTGGAGGCGTTGATGCCGCTGACCGAGTGATGGGAACGGGCCACCACGCCGCCGTCAGCGCCGGCGTCGAAGCCGGTTCGACCTGCGCCGTCGTCGGCGACGGTGCCGTCGGCCTCTGCGGCGTCCTCGCGGCGCGGCGACTCGGTGCGGAGCGCATCGTCGCCATCGGCCACCACGAGGGCCGACTCGACATCGCGGAACGGTTCGGCGCGACGGACCTCGTGACGGCGCGCGGCGACGAGGCGATAGAACGCGTGAACGAGATGACGCACGGCGGCGTGAACCACGTGCTGGAGTGCGTCGGCGCCGCCTCGGCGATGGAGACGGCGACGGGCGTCTGCCGTCCCGGCGGCACCGTCGGTTACGTCGGCGTCCCGCACGGGATGGAGGGCGGCCTCGACGTGTTCGACTTCTTCGGCGACAACATCTCGCTCCGCGGCGGCGTCGCTCCGGTGCGCGCCTACGCGGAGGAACTGATGGCCGACGTGCTACAGGGGACGCTCGACCCCTCGCCCGTGTTCACGGAGACGGTGGACCTCGAGGGCGTGCCCGAGGGCTACCGCGCGATGCACGAACGAGAGGCGGTGAAAGTCCTCGTCAAGCCGTAACCGGCGACTCCGCTCCCTACGCGGGTACCTCGTACGCCACGTCGCCGTCCGAGGTGACCGTCACGCGCCCGCCCTCGTAGTCGAAGGCGATTTCGAACGCCACCTCGCGGTCGCCGTTCAACAACTCCTCGATGGCGTCCGGGTCGGTCACCTGCGACAGCGGTTCCAGTTCCCACGGTTCGCATCCCTTCGCGTCCGCGACGAGGGACGCGATTTCGATGGTCGTCCGTTCGCGTACGCGTGTCGTTCCCGTGGTCCCGCCCGCTCCGTTCGAAGTTGTCGTTTCTGTCATGAGTGGTCTCCTCCGGTCGCGCCCCCGGGCCCTCGCCCCGGCCGACTCCGGGGAGGCGATGACTTCACATCGACGTGACTCCTCGGAGAACATAATACTTCTCTTGAAATTATCGAAATAGATACTGTCTGCTCTGGGCCGTCTGACGGACGACGCCGGCAATCGGTGACCGCTTCGTCGACGTGCCCCGGCCTCGGGCGGCGAGTGGGCCGTGCGGTATGAGATAATATCCGACCGAATTCCACTATAGCAATTAAATACGTCTGCAATCATCGTAAATATCTGTCAGAACGTAGCCGATAGATTAAACTTCGCGTGTGGGGAACGGTCGCACATGGCCATCGACGCCCGCAAGGTGTGCACCGCGAGTGGTGCCCCGACTGCGGCGACGAGATGCTGTTCAGCGGCACTCAGTCCGCCGGCTACGCACAGTACTTCTGTCAAAACTGCCGATACCGACACGACGTCTACGTCGGTGAACCGGCCGTCGAAGCATCGGCTCCCGACGAGCAGGTAACTGCGACGGCCGACCGGTCGTAATCGGTATCGACTCTCCTCCCCGGACGGTCCGACGGCCGACCAGTCGTCCGACCGGTCGGCGGCGTCAGTCGAATCAGAACGGAGTCGACACGAGCGACAGCGCTCCGGTTCCCGCCGCCCGTCCGAGTCACTCGACGACGACGACGCCCTTCATCCCCATCGACCGGTGCGGGGTGCAGACGTACTTGTACGTCCCCTCGCTCTCGAACGCGTGAGAGAACGTCGTCCCCTCCGAACCCGTCAGTTGGCTCTGGAACGAGCCGTCTTCGGCCACGACGTTGTGCGCCCCGCCCCGACCAGTCCACTCCCACGTCACTGTCGTCCCGGGCGAGACGCGGAGGACGGCGGGAGCGAACGCTAGGTAGCCGCCGTTACCCTCCGCGCCGACGCGGACGCGCACCGCGGACTCGCCGGTCAGGTCCGTCAGCGTGTCCGCGCCGGCCACGCCGTTCAGCCAGCCGTCGAACGTCCGGTCGTTCGGTTCGGTCCGACCGGCGGCCGTCGTCGTCGGCGAGTCGGTGGCCGGTTCGGCCGTCTGTGCGCCGCCGTCGCCCGTACAACCGGCGAGCAGTGGTCCACCGACGACGGTGCCGCGATGCCGCCGAGAAATCGACGTCTGCGGATGGGTGCGTCGTTCACAGTCGTTCCCGCCCTACGACCTGTCAGTATATTTGCGTTGCTTTTCCACGCGCGGTGCTGCCGAGACGCGCCGGGCGGCGTCTCAGTCGAGCGACTGCCAGCCGTCGGGTTGGTCGTCCAACCCGGTGACGCGCACCTCCGGACCCGTCGGGCCGTCCCGGAGTTCGACGTGCCCCTGGAACACCATCGAGATGCCTTTCGTGATGTTGTTGCCGGAGCCGAACTCACCCACGTCGGCGTCCGGGTCGATGCCGCAGACGAACACGCCGTCCGCGCGTCGGTTCCGCGAGACGATGTTGTTCAGGAACCGGTAGACGTCACGCATGTCGGACGCAGAGGCGCAGAGCGGCGACACGGCGTACAGCCCGGACCGGAGGCGGTCCGTGCGGTACCCCACGTCGTCCGCGAGGGCGGAGAACTCCATCGAGATGGTGGAGAGGTCGGTGGCGCCGTCGACGGACCGGACGAGTTCCTTCGACCCACGACTCGACTCACAGCCGACGACGCCGGTGGTCTCGTCGTCGTACGCGCCGCCGTGGCGGCGTTGCTCGCGGAGGAACTCGTCGCCGCTGTCCGTGGCGATGCTCACCAGTCCCTCGTCGTCGCCTCGCGGAGCGATGAGTCGGTGGACGAGCGACTGCAGTCCGGCGCTCTCGGGCCCGGAGACGAGGAGGTTCGTCCCCGGTGCGACGGGGTTCAACGGCACGTCGTCGCCGAAAGCGATCGGTTCCGCCGACATCAGTTGTCACCGTCCAGAATCTCGCGGCGAAGTTCGAGTTGTTCCGCCACCTCGTCGGCGAACAGGGCGAACTCGCGCCGTTCCTGTTCGCTCATCGTGTTCGGCTCGTAGTCGATGAGGCACAGCGACCCGATGGTGTGGCCGTCGGGCGTATCGATGTTCGCGCCCGCGTACGCGCGGATGCCGACGCTGTCGAGCATCTCGTTCTCCACGAACCGGTGGTCCGCGAGGATGTCCTCGATGACCGTGACCTGTTCTTCGAGAATTGCGTGCGTGCAGATGGTGTCCTGCCGGTCCGCGGACTCGCCGAGTTCGATACCGTGGCAGGCGAGGAAGTTCTCCTCGTTCTGGTCGATGGTACCGACGAACGCGGCTTCCCATCCGAAGTGGGAGGCGACGAGTTCGGAGATGCGCTCGAACGACGCTCGGAGTTCGAACTCCTCGATGTCGTACTGTTCGAGGGCGGCCAATCGTTCCTCTTCGTCGTCGGGGAGGATGTAGCTGACCTGCGCACGCTGGGTTATCATGTCGCTGACGAGGTCACCCAGTCGCTCCTGGCGTCCGGTGCGCTCTTGCGGAAGTACTCGACGATCATCCCCTCGACCTGCGAGGTGTCGAACGACGACGGACGCTCGTCGGTGTAGAGCACGCACGGCACGTCCGGCGTCGAGTCGCGGACCGCGCGGACCACGTCCATCCCGGTGCCGTCCGATAGGTCGTACTCCGTCACGACGCAGTCCACGCCGTCTCCGAGTTCGTCTCTCACGTCTGCGACGGACGCCGACTCGACGGTGTCCAGTCCCGCATCTGATAACGCGGCCGCCGTCTCTGTTCGCGCTTCGGTATCCGAATCGGCGCACACGACGGTTGCACCGTTCATTCGAGATGAGACCCCAATTTCATGCGTTTCGAACAGAGGACTCGCTACGTAATAGTCCACGCCTCCGATTACCGAAATCGATAACACGAGTCGACGAAGCTCCGGTCGCCGTCGCAACGCCCGGTTGCCTCCTGCACACCGCTGGCGACACGAACTTGCCGCTCGACGGGCGGTTCGGCCCGGGCCGTTCTCCCGTGCGCACAGGAGTCGGTCAGCCGGTTTGCGGCCCGCCGCGGAACGCTGGGAGATAGTGACAACGAGATGTTAGGATGCGCACACTTATCACTCACCGATTCGTTCTAGATATACGAAATGAATCATCGGTGCCATTCGTCGCACGGGTCCGCGCCGGTCGGCGATTCCGAGGCGCGCGAGACGACCGACGGCGGTCGTAGCGCGGAGGGTGGGCTGGAGGCGTTCACGGGGGTGTTCGTCACGCAGTTTCCGCTCCGGTCCGACGGCAGTCTGGTCAGTCGCATCTCGGTCGGAACCGACGACGGGACGCTTCGACGGGTGGTGTTGCCCGACGCGCACTCGGACGAGTTGTACGACCTGCGGACGGGGGCGAAGTACGCTGTCGTCGGCCGAGTCGTTCGGTCGCCGGCCGACCTGTCGCGGGTCGAGACGCCCTGTCCGGGGTGCGGGTCCGAACTCAGAGAGCGCGGGCTGGTGGACGAGTACGAGGCGGTGGCTCGGACGGCCGAACTACTCGAACTCGGCGACTCGTTCCTCGTGTGCGAGGAGATACGTCCGCCTGACGAATCGAACCCTCTCGACGACCGGATGGGCGACGGACCGACCGCGCCGCGCCGACCGCCGGACGAGTTCGTCTGCACGTCGTGCGGCGAGTCGTTCGCGGCGTCCGACCGCCGCGCGGTTCGGTCACGTCCCGACGCCGAACGCGAGGCGGCCGGGGGACGGCCGCTGAGCCGGGGACGCAGCGTCCTCTCCCCGGCCCCTTCGCGCCCCGATTCGACCCGGACAACCCCATCCCCCGGTCGACCCGAACCGCTCTCCGCTCCGAGGGTCGACCGAAGCAAGCGCTCATGGGTTCACGTGGCGTCCGAATCTCGTTCGCGAGAGCGGGCAGCCGACACCGCCGGGTCACGCGTCGGTCTTCTCGTACTCCGGACTGTCGAGGTCGAGATTCTCGTACTCCGTCGGGTCGGCCTCGGGCGGGAGCGAGAGCGCCCGAATCCGCTCGACGCCCTTCACGAACCGCGCGCCGTCGACGCCCGGCGCGACGAACCGCGTCGCGTACGACTCGTCCTCCGCGAGCGCTTCGCCGTCGCGTTCGACGGCGACCAGTCCGCCGATGGCGTCGCCGACGGGGACGCAGGCCGCGTAGCCCGAGTCGCTCTCGAGACGAGGTGCGTCGTCTCCGCCGGGGGCGACGCGCCGTCGAGGAGGTCACCCACGCCGACGCCGCGCCACGTCGCGTCGTATCGGTCGCCCGAGGCGCACGACACGCGCACCCGACCGGTCGTCAGCGTCGCTTCGGTCACGTCGTCGGCGCGCACCGTGTGCTGACGCTCGCCGACGACGGTGATTCCCCAGTCGGCCGTCGGTGCCTGAGCCATGTTCGGCACGTTGGCGCTCCAGTCCTATCACGGCGACGGTCGACGACGACCGCCCGAAGACGTTCGGGGGAACGTTCAGCCCGTCTCGGCGGAACGCTCCGAGTACGAACTGCCATGACCGAGATAACCCGCCTTTCGGACCTCGACGCGACGCCGCACGCGAACGTCTTCCCCGGCTCGGAACCGAAGACGGTCCGCCTCTCGCTCGCCGCGGGCGAACGCGTCGATTCGCACCGACACCCCGGCCGGAGCGTCGTCCTCGCCGTCCTCGACGGCGCGCTCGAACTGGACCTCGACGACGAGACGCACGCGCTCGAATCCGGCGACGTGGCGCGGTTCGACGGCGACCGAGCGATTTCGCCCCGGGCGACCGAGCCCAGTACCGCGCTCGTCGTCCTCGCGCCGACCGCGGCCGACTGACTGCTTCGACTCCGTCGGCGCGGACAGAGCCCGGGGAATTGGGCCCGTGTGCTCTTGAAAGCTGGGGCCGAGTGCAATCCGCCGAACATCATCGGGGGAATCGTGGTAGGGCGGCGCTTCCGTTCACCCACATGGTCGAGAAACCGGACCGTCACCGAGTCGGTGACACGCCTCGGGGTGCCGACGACACCGGCGGACGAGAGTGGGAAGTGTTCGTCCGCGGGGACGACGACGACCCACTCCGTCACGTGGGGAGCGTGTCCGCGCCGTCGGCGGACGTCGCTCACGAACAGGCGACGAAACTGTTCGCGTGGTACGCCGACGACCTCTGGCTCTGTCCCGCCGACGCCGTCCGCCGCTACTCGACGCACGACCTCGACGACGACGCCGAGGCGGTGACGCTCGGCACCGGAGACGAGGAGCGAACCCACGAGCTATGATATCGGTCAGCAAACTCCTGTGCGAACTCGACGCCGAGGGCGACGGCCTCCGGTACGACGCGGCGTCGGAGTCCTCGAAGCCGCAGATAACCGAGGAGAAACAGCGCCGTCCGGTCGTCGTGTGGAACGTGACGAAGCGGTGCAACCTCTACTGCTCGCACTGTTACGCCGGGGCCGACACGGAGAACGCCCCCGGCGAACTCAGCACCGCGGAGGGCAAACGACTGCTGGCGGACCTCGCCGACTACGGCGTGCCGGTCGTCCTCTTCTCCGGCGGGGAACCGCTGGTCCGCGACGACCTGCTGGAACTCGTCTCCCACGCCGACGACCTGGGGATTCGGCCCGTCCTCTCGACGAACGGAACGCTCATCACGCCCGAGAAGGCGCGGCGGTTGCGCGAGGCGGGCCTCCGGTACGCCGGCGTCTCCGTCGACGGCCTCCCCGAGCGAAACGACGCGTTCCGCGGCGCCGAAGGGGCGTTCGACGCCGCGGTGCGCGGAATCAGGGCCTGCCTCGACGCGGGCCTCAAGACAGGGCTCCGCTACACTATCACCGAGTCGAACGCGGAGGACCTGCCCGGCGTGGTCGAGTTACTGCACGACGAGGGCGTCGACCGCTTCTGCTTCTACCACCTCGACTACGGCGGCCGCGGCGCGGGTATCGCCGACGCGGACCTCTCGCCCGCGGCGAAACGCGAGGCGGTGACGCGCGTGTGCGACCTCACGCGCGAGTACCACGAACGCGGCGCGGAAATCGAGACGTTGCTCGTCGGGAACTACGCCGACGCCGCCTACCTCTCGAGTACGCGCGTCGCAACCTCGGGGAGGCGACTGCCGAACGGGTGTACGACTACCTCCGGCGCAACGGCGGCGACCCGACGGGCGAACGCGTGGCCGACGTGGACTATCAGGGCAACGTCCACCTCACGCAGTTCTGGCAGGGATACAGCCTCGGCAACGTCCGCGACCGGTCGTTCGGTGCCATCTGGGACGACGAGACGAACCCGCTGCTCCGGGCGTTGCGAGAGCGACCCGACCGGCTGACCGGTCGGTGCGCCGAGTGTCGCTATCGAGACGTCTGCCGCGGGGCGTCGCGCCTCCGCGCTCTCGCCGCCCACGACGACGTCTTCGCGCCCGACCCGCAGTGTTACCTCCGCGAGGAGGAACGGACGAGTGCGCCGGCCGGCGTCGGCGCAGACTGACCCGTCCGTCGCGCGGCCAGTCTCTTACGCGTCCGTCTCCGACGGCCGGCAGAAGTCGCCGACGCTCGCGGGCGCCTCGCAGAGAACGCAGCCGTGTTCCAGTATCTCGGCTCGAATCTCGCCGCCGACGGCGACGACGCTGTCGCACTCCGGACAGTCGAAGACGAACTGTTTCGCCACGTTCCCTCACCGATATCGAGAGATTTCGCGTCGTCGTCCAAGGCTCTCGACCCCGCATGGTGTGGGAACTCAAGTGCCCGCCGCGACCGGACCGCTCGCGTCCGGGCCGCGGCCTCAGGCTTCGAGGATGCTGTCCAGTAGTTTCGACTGCGCGGCCGAGAGGTGTTCGGCGAACGTCGAGCGATTGATGTCGAGGGCGCCCGCGACTTCGGTCGCGTTGGCGTCTTTCGGGTGGGCGAAGTAGCCCATCCGGTGGGCCGTCGTGAGCACTTCGCGCTGTCGGGCGGTGAGCGACTCCCGGTCGAGGAGGACCAGGTCGTCGCTCCCGTCGGGGTCACGCGAACGGGTGAGACGACGCAGCGACACGTCCGGGAACTGCTCTCTGAGGTCGAGTACTATCCCCCGGAGGTGGTCGACGTCCCGAGCGACGAACAGGAGGACGACGGCGCCGTCGGTGGTCCGGAAGGACTGGACCGGACAGCCCCTGCACTCGACGAACTCGCACGGACAGGCCGGCGTCGTGCCCGCTTCGCACTCGAACCGGTAGACGGCGGTGTCACCGTACCGGAACACCTCGTCTGCGTCCTCGAACTCGGCGTCAGCGTCCGCGCGGAAGTCCACCGTGACGGTGTCGTCCGCGGGTATCGTCGAGCGCGATATCTCCGATATATCCGTCTCCCTGTCCGCCATGTTCCCGATTCGACAGGCGGAACAGCTGACGATTTCCACCTCCGCGTGTACTCCTCGGGCCGTCATACTACGGGCTAGTATTCCGAACTGGCTTTGCATTTTCCCGTACATGTTCGCCTGACCGTCCGACGTTCGCGAACGTGTCCACCCTCGTACCGTTCTGCGGACTGCACGGCCTCGGCCGACCACGGATAAATCCCCCCCCATCCTATGGTTGGCCGGTTACACCCGTCGGACAGCGTGTTCTACGTAGAGTAGTGAACTCTCACAACAGTCTGTGTCCGGACCGGCGGCGTTCGCCGGGTCGGACGAACGGCGGTGAGTCGGGCGGTGTCCGTGGCGAGGTGAGACGCCGTGCGGCGTGAGACGGCCGTCGTCGTCCTCCTCGTCGTGGCCGTCCTCCTGCCGATGTGGTTCGTCGCGCTTCACGGCGAACCGCCGAGCGAGGAGGTGGAGATAGACCAGAGCGTGACCGAGATGCGGCCGCTTCAGGAACTCGTCGACACGCCGAACAAACTCGCGCCCAGTCAGGTCGGGGTCATCGTCTGGGTCGCCCTGTTCGGTTTGCTCGCCGTCCTCGCCGCAGTCCATCGGTTCATGGACTCCGCGGTGCGACCGGACGACCCGAGCGACGCCGCCGTCGCGGACGGCGGACGGGTCGGCTTGCCCTGGTTCCGGACCGACGACCGGTGGGTCGTCCAGTACCACGACGCCTCGGACGCCGCGGAGGGCATCTTGGCGATGGGCGGGCTGACCATCCTCGCCATCGTCTTCGCCGCACTGTTCACCGGCGAGTACCTCACGCTCGCGCGGACCCAGTACTTCGGCGTCTACGCGACGGGCATGTTCGTCTCGCTGGCGCTGTTGACCGTCGCGTACTACGCGTGGTTCCTCCCGCACGTCGAAGTCGCCGAACGGAGGGGCCACCGATGACCGGCGGTCACGGCGGAGACGACGCGAGGGCGTGCGAGGACTGCTGTTCGGACTGCCCGGACGGCGGCGACCCACACCACCCGAGCATCTTCACGGACGACCGGGCGGTGGCGCGCCGCGACTACGCGAAAGTGCTCGCCACCGTCGGCGGCCTGACGGCCGTGGCGAGTCTCGCCGCCCCGCTGGCAGGCCTGACGCGGGTGTCGAGCGGTCGTACACGGGCCCCGTCTACTCCGACGGCATCTACCTCGTGGACGGCGAGGGCGAACGCGTCACCGAGTCCGCACTCGCCGAGGGCGAGCGAACGACGGTGTTCCCCGAACCCCGTCCCGGCATCGAGCGAGCGCCGACGTTGCTCGTCAGACACCCCGAGGACGCCTACGGCGGCGACACGAAACTGGAGTTCACCGTCGCCGGCTACGCCGCGTACTCGAAAGTCTGCACGCACGCGGGCTGTATGGTGTCGAACGAGGAGGGCGAGACGCTCGTCTGCCCGTGTCACTTCGGGAAGTTCGACCCCACCGCGGGGGCGAAAGTCGTCGGCGGCCCGCCGCCGCGTGCCCTCCCGCAGTTACCCATCACGCTCTCGAACGACGGCTACCTCGTCGCCACGGGCGACTTCGAGGGCCCCGTCGGGGCGGGTGGTGAGTGATGTCCCGCACGGACCGACTCGCCGAACGGGCGGGCGACGCCGGGCGGCGGACGTACGACTGGCTGGACAGCCGATTCGACCTCGACACCGGACGGACGTTCCTCGGGAAGGCGTTCCCCGCCGAGGACTCGTTCCTGCTCGGCGAGGTGGCGCTGTTCTGCTTCCTCGTCCTCGTCCTGACGGGGATGTTCCTCGGGATGTTCTTCGAGCCCTCGACCAGCGACGTGGAGTACGAGGGCAGCGTCGCGGCGTTCCAGGGCGAGGAGGTGCCCGAGGCGTTCGCCAGCGTCCTGCACATCACCTACGACATCCCGTTCGGGATGTTCATCCGGCGGATGCACCACTGGGCGGCGCACCTGTTCGTCGCCTCCATCGGCTTGCACATGCTCCGCGTGTTCTTCACCGGGGCGTACCGCAACCCGCGCGAACCGAACTGGGTCGTCGGCACCGGCCTCGCCGGGTTGGCGATGGGCGCGGCGTACACGGGGTACGCGCTCCCGTTCGACGAGTTCGCCGCGACGGCGACGGGCATCGGCTACAATCTCGCCACCTCCGTCCCAGTCGTCGGCGGCGTCGTCGGGAAGGTGGTGTTCGGCGGGGAGTTCCCCTCCAGCGCGACCATCCCGCGACTGTACTTCCTCCACGTGCTCGTCATCCCGGCGGCCATCGCCGTCCTGCTGGCGATACACATGGCGATTCTCGTCAGACAGAAGCACACCGAGGCCCCCCGAGACGACGACGTTCGCGGACCGTCGCCGCCGCACGACGCGCGGGAGACTGCCGCCGCGAGCGACGGCGGCACCGAGGCGGCCGTCGCGCGCGAGGACGACAGCGTCGTCGTCGGCCTCCCGGCATTCCCGAATCAGGCGGCCGTCAGCGCGGTCGTGTTCTTCCTGACATTGGCGACGCTGGCGACGCTGGGCGGGTTCTTCCCGGTCCACAACATCGCGGAGTACGGGCCGAACGACCCCGCGGGGACGCCGGAACTCATCATGCCGGACTGGTTCCTGATGTGGGTGTACGGCTTCCTGAAGCTCCTCCCGTCGTGGATGAGCTTCACGATACCCGTCGTCGGCGTCCACGTCTCGACGGAGTTCGTCGGCGGCGTGTTGCTCCCGACGCTGGTGTTCGGCGCCGTCGCCGTCTGGCCGTTCGTGGACTACCACGAGCGACAGGTCCACTTCACCGCGGACCCGCTGGACCGACCGTGGCAGACGGCCGTCGGCGTCGCGGCGATTCAGTTCATCATGATCGCCTCCATCGCGGGGATGAACAACCTGCTGGCGCGGGCGCTGAACGTCGGCACCGGCGTCGTGAACCCGATTCTCACCGTCGCGCTGTTGGTCGTCCCGGCCGCGTCGGGACTGCTGACGTACCGCCTCCTGCGAGACGACGACGCGAGCGGGGAATCGAGCGACGCGACTGCGGACGACGCCGCCGACTCCTCGGAGGTGGGGGGTCGATGACGGCGTCGCAGACGAGGCGTCGCCCGGCGGCCTCGAACTGTCGGCGCGGACGTATCGGCACCTCGACCGCGCGAGCAAACTCCTCGGCGTCGGACTCGTCGCCCTCGGTCTGCAGACGGGGGGCGACACCGTCGCGGGAGTCGCACTCGGCGCGGTCGGCGCGGTACTGGCACTGACGACGGTCTTCGTACGGAGAGCCGAATGAACCGAGACGACCCCTCACACACCGAGCAGACGACCGACGCATCGAGCGACGAACGAGCGGACGAGCGCGGAGCGGACCGTGACCGACCCTGCGCCGACCGGCGGCCCGACGAGAGACGCCGGTCCGACGAGGAACGCCGGACGGACGGCGGCCAGCGGATGGACGACGACCGGCGACCGACCGACGGGGCCGCGGACGGCCCCGCCGTCGGCGACCCGGCGGGCACCGACGTCCCCGTCTCCCGCCGCGGGTTCCTGAAGGGCGTGGGCCTCGCCTCCGTCCTCGGCGTCGGGTCCGCGTCGGCGTCGGACGACTCGCTGTTCGCGATGGACGGCCTCCGACCGGTGGACGACCCCATCGGCGACTACCCCTATCGCGACTGGGAGGACCTCTACCGCGAGCAGTGGGACTGGGACTCGGTCGCCCGGTCGACGCACAGCGTCAACTGCACGGGCAGTTGCTCGTGGAACGTCTACGTGAAGAACGGACAGGTGTGGCGCGAGGAACAGGCCGGCGACTACCCCCGCTTCGACGAGTCCGTGCCGGACCCGAACCCGCGCGGGTGCCAGAAGGGGGCCTGCTACACCGACTACGTCAACGCCGAACAGCGCATCAAACACCCCCTCAAGCGCGTCGGCGAACGCGGCGAGGGGAAGTGGCAGCGCATCTCGTGGGACGACGCGCTCACCGAGATAGCCGAACACGTGGTCGAGGAGGTGCAGGCGGGCCGGTACGACGCCATCAGCGGCTTCACGCCGATTCCGGCGATGAGTCCCGTCTCGTTCGCCGGCGGGTCGCGCCTCGTCAACCTCCTTGGCGGGGTCAGCCACTCCTTCTACGACTGGTACTCCGACCTGCCGCCGGGCCAACCCATCACGTGGGGCACGCAGACGGACAACGCCGAGAGCGCCGACTGGTACAACGCCGACTACATCATCGCGTGGGGGTCGAACATCAACGTCACGCGCATCCCCGACGCGAAGTACTTCCTCGAAGCGGGCTACGACGGGACGAAACGCGTCGGCGTGTTCACCGACTACTCGCAGACGGCCATCCACACCGACGAGTGGCTGAGTCCCGACCCCGGCACCGACACGGCCCTCGCTCTCGGGATGGCGCAGACCATCGTTCGCGAGGAACTGTACGACGAGGCGCACCTGAAGGAGCAGACGGACGTGCCCCTCCTCGTCCGCGAGGACACGGGCAAGTTCCTCCGCGCGAGCGACGTTCCCGCCGTCAGCACGGACGCCGACCGTCCCGAGTGGATGCTCCTGATGCTCGACGCCGAGGGGACCCTCCGCGAGGCGCCCGGGTCGCTGGGCGAACGCGACGGCCAGAAGGACTACTCGAAGTCCATCGAACTCGACTTCGACCCGCGACTCGACGCGGAGACGACGGTGCGGACGACGGACGGTCCGGTGCAGGTCCGGACGGTGTGGAACGAACTCCGCGAGGAACTCTCGCAGTACGACCCCGAGACGGTCCACGAGACGACGGGCGTCGGCCGGGAGACGTACCAGCGAGTCGCCCGCGAGTTCGCCGACGTCGACCGCGCGAAGATAATCCACGGCAAGGGGGTCAACGACTGGTATCACAACGACCTCGGCAACCGCGCCATCCAACTGCTCGTCACGCTGACGGGCAACCTCGGTCGGCAGGGGACCGGCCTCGACCACTACGTCGGCCAGGAGAAGATTTGGACGTTCCACGGGTGGAAGACGCTCTCGTTCCCGACGGGAAGCGTCCGCGGCGTGCCGACGACGCTGTGGACGTACTACCACGCCGGCATCCTCGACAACACCGACCCCGACACCGCCGCGAAGATACGCGAGGCCATCGACGAGGGGTGGATGCCCGTCTACCCCGCCGAACGCGAGGACGGGTCCCGCCCCGACCCGACGACGATGTTCGTCTGGCGGGGGAACTACTTCAACCAGGCGAAGGGCAACGTCGCCGTCGAGGAGGAGTTGTGGCCGAAACTCGACCTCGTGGTGGACGTGAACTTCCGCATGGACTCGACGGCGATGTACTCCGACATCGTGCTGCCGACGGCGAGTCACTACGAGAAGCACGACCTGTCGATGACGGACATGCACACGTACGTCCACCCGTTCACGCCCGCGGTGGAACCGCTGGGCGAGTCGAAGACGGACTGGCAGATATTCCGCGAACTCGCCGCGAAGATTCAGGAAGTCGCCACCGAACGCGGCGTCGACCCCGTCCCCGACCGGACGTTCGACCGCGAGATAGACCTCCAGTCGATTCACGACGACTACGTCCGCGACTGGGCCTCCGGCGAGGAGGGGGCACTCGCCGAGGACCGCGCGGCCTGCGAGTATATCCTCGAACACTCCGCGGAGTCGAACCCCGAGGGCACAGACGAGCAGATAACGTTCGCCGACACCGTCGAACAGCCGCAACGACTGCTCGAAGCGGGCGACCACTGGACCTCCGACATCGAGGAGGGGGAGGCGTACGCGCCGTGGAAGGACTTCGTGCAGGACAAGAACCCGTGGCCGACGGTGACGGGCCGCCAGCAGTACTACATCGACCACGACTGGTTCCTCGAACTCGGCGAGCAGTTACCCACGCACAAGGAGGGGCCGACGAACACGGGCGGCGACTACCCGATGGAGTACAACACGCCGCACGGCCGGTGGTCCATCCACTCGACGTGGCGCGACAGCGAGAAGATGCTCCGCCTGCAACGCGGCGAACCGGTCGTCTACCTCCACCCGCAGGACGCGGAGGAACGGGGCATCGAGGACGGCGACACCGTCGAGGTGTTCAACGACCTCGCGTCGGTCGAACTGCAGGCGAAACTCTATCCGAGCAGCCAGCGCGGCACCGCCCGGATGTTCTTCGCGTGGGAGCGGTTCCAGTTCCCCGACGACACGAACTTCAACTCGCTCGTCCCGATGTACATGAAACCGACGCAGTTGGTGCAGTACCCCGAAGACACCGGCGAACACCTGTACTTCTTCCCCAACTACTGGGGACCGACGGGGGTCAACAGCGACGTCCGTGTGGACGTGCGGAAGCCGGGAGGTGACGGCGGATGAGTACCGACGACGGACCGCCTGCGCAGACCGACGGCGAGACGGTTCCCCTCGCCGACGGCGTGGACCACCAGGTGGCGATGGTGATGGACCTGAACAAGTGTATCGGCTGCCAGACGTGTACGGTCGCGTGCAAGTCGCTGTGGACGGAGGGCGGCGGCCGCGACTACATGTACTGGAACAACGTCGAGACGAAACCCGGCGAGGGCTACCCGCGCGACTGGGAGAACTCCGGCGGCGGATGGCAGTCGGACGAACACAGCGAACGCCGACCCGGACAGATACCGTCGCAGGAGGACTACGGCGACGCGTGGGAGTTCAACCACGAGGAGGTGATGTACGACGGCAGCGACAGCCCACTCCGGCCGCAGAGCGACCCCGAGTGGGGGCCGAACTGGGACGAGGACCAGGGGGCGGGCGAGTACCCCAACTCCTACTACTTCTACCTCCCGCGAATCTGCAACCACTGCACGCACCCCTCCTGCGTCGAGGCGTGCCCGCGGAAGGCCATCTACAAGCGCGAGGAGGACGGTATCGTCCTCATCGACCAGGAGCGCTGTCGCGGCTACCGCTACTGCGTCGAGGGCTGTCCGTACAAGAAGGTGTACTACAACGCGACGAAGAAGACGTCCGAGAAGTGCATCTTCTGCTACCCGCGCATCGAGGGTGAGGGCCCCGAGGGCGAGACGTTCGCGCCCGCCTGCGCGGAGGACTGTCCGCCGCAGTTGCGACTCGTCGGGTTCCTCGACGACGAGCAGGGACCCATCCACAAACTCGTCGAGGAGTACGAAGTCGCCCTGCCGCTTCACCCCGAGTACCGCACGCAACCGAACGTCTACTACATTCCGCCGTTCGCGCCGCCGCAGCACTCCGAGGACGGCGAGACGGTGGACGTGGACCGCATCCCCCGAACCTACCTCGAGGAACTGTTCGGCGAGGGGGTCCACGACGCCCTCGACACCATCGAACGGGAACGCGAGAAGGTGGACCGCGGGGGGGAGAGCGAACTGCTCGACATGCTGACCGACACGAATCCGGCGCGGAAGTACCGGCTGGAGGTCTTCGATGACGAGTGAGCCGAGCGACGGGCCGCCGGACTCACCGGACCGACGCGTCGCGGCGTGGGCAGTCGCCGCCGCCTGTCTGGTCGTGGCGACGGCGCTCCTCGGCCCGGCGACGGTGTCGGCGC
>NZ_WPCD01000325.1:0-2154 GCF_009741955.1 Halogeometricum sp. CBA1124
GGCCTCGTCGAGGACGAGGACCGGCGGGTCGCTGAGGACGGCGCGGGCGAGGGCGAGTTCGGTCCGGAACGCCGCGGCGTCGGCGGCGAACTGGACGACTGCACCGCCGCCGTCGGCGAAGGCGACGAGTGTCGTCTCCTTCGTGTTGCCGCGGCGGGCCGGTGTCGCCGAGGCGACGGACCGGCCGGGGAACTCGCGTTCGAGGACGGTGGCGACGTCGCTCACTGCCCTCGACTCCCCGTTCGGCCCGTCCGCCTCATCCGCGCGCCCCGTCCAGCACGGCGGCGAGTTCCGAGAGCGATTCGAGGACGTAGTCGGGGTCGTACGTCCCGGCGTCGGCGTCGCCGTCCTCGGGACACCACGCGACGGGGAGCCCGGCCCCCTGCGCGCCCGCCACGTCGTACTCCAGCGAGTTACCGACGTACAGCGTCGACGACGCCGACACCGACAGTTCGGCGACGGTGCGGTCGAACGGGTCCGCGTGAGGTTTGCGGCGCGGCATGTCGCCCGCGTACACCACCGCGTCGAAGGCGTCTTCGAGCCCCAACGACGCGAGCTTCGTCGACTGGCGGTGCTCGGGGCCGTTCGTCATGAGTCCGACCGCGGCGCGGTCACGGGCCGCGGCCAAGCCGTCTTCCGCGCCGTCGAGGAAGGAGACGGCACCGTTGTCCACGACGGCGTCGAACCCCCGGGCCAAGGCGTCGACGTCGGCGTCGCGTCTGCCGTGGCGGTCGGCCACGGCGCCGAAGCCGTCGCGCAGGTAGCCGAGTCGGTCCTGCGGGTCCGGCGCGCCGTCGAGCGCCGCCCAGAGGTCCGCCGGCGCGCGAACGGGTCCTCCCCGGCGCGTTCGAACGCCCCGAAGTAGACCTCGTCGGCGTCCTGGTCGTGTCGGCACAGCGTCCCGTCGAGGTCGAACACGACGGCGTCGAAGCGTGTCACGCCCCCACTAGGGACGTGAGGAGCAAAAGCGACTCGCCGCCGGCGCGGTGCGGCGCGGGGAGTCGACGACGGGATACGGCGCGACCGGTCACGAGAGCCGTTCGACCCGCTCGAAGATGTTCTCGCGGAGGCGGGCCGCGCGTTCGGCCGTCTCGCGCGGCCCGTGCTGGTCCTGTACGTGTAGCGATTCGACGTAGTAGACCTCGTTCAACAGCGCGTAGAACGGCGCGCGCGGTCGAACCCGGACGGCAGCGACCGGACGGACTCGTAGCCCTCGCGGAACGCCGTCGACGAGGCGTCGTCGCCGCCGAACGTCGGTAGCACGGTGCGCCAGTAGTCGAACCCGGCGGGGGCGGCCACGGCGTGTTCGAAGTCGACCACGCACGCGACGCGGCCGTCCGCGACGGCGACGTGTTCGGGAGTGGCCCACCCGTGACAGCAGACCGGCGGGCCGGCGCCGGCGAAGGCGTCCGCGCGGTCACGCAGAAGGGCCACGACGGCGTCTGCGACGTCGCCGTGACCGTAGCGGGCGAGGACGGGGCGACGCCGCCGGACTTCGGCGAGGGCCGCCTCGCGCCAGTCCTCGGTGCCGTCCACGCGCGGTGCGCCGTCGTCGGTCACGGGGTCCGCCCCGTCGCGGGGCCGAAACGAGCCGAAGACTCCGAGGTGCGATTCCGTCTCCGCGTGCAGGGTGGCCAGCGTACGACCGGCGGCGCGCGCCCACGTCTCGTCCGCGACCCGCGCCGCGTCGGGTTCGGGCGCGTCGGGGTGCCACGCCGCGACGTAGTGGTCGTCACCGACCGAGAGCACCTCCGGGACGGGGACGGACGTCTCCCGGCCGACGAACGCCGTCACACGCCCCTCGACGCCGGCGCTCCCCGTCGGTCCGGTGTCTCGCTTGTAGACGGCGCGGCGGCCGTCGACGCGCACCTCGTACACCTCGTGCGGCGGCACGTCGCGCAGTCGGCGGACGATTCGGTGTGAGTCGGAGGCCGATTCGAGTCTGTCGCGTCTCTCGTCTGTGTCTCGTCGCATGGTGTTCGCCGCGTGACGGGCGGCGACCGGCCGGCCGCAGGGTGCTGCGGCTACGGCCGTGAGAAGACGGTCGAACGGTCGTCCGAACCGGACAAAAACGTTCCGGTGGGGGCCAGCGGACGGCCCGATGCGGCGGGGTCGGAGGGTGGCCCGCGACGGCCATCGCCGTTCGACCGTCAC
>NZ_WPCD01000377.1:0-1169 GCF_009741955.1 Halogeometricum sp. CBA1124
GACTCACGGTCGATTCGGGTCCCGGCCGGATTCTGGTCTCGGCCGGGTTCGCGTCCCGGTCAGATTCGGTCGCGCACCTCGCGGAACACCGGCAGGTCCGCGTCCACGACGGCGGCGATTCGCGCGTCCACGCCGGCACGGACGGCCCGGAGGTCCTCGGCGTCGAAGTCGCCGTGAATCTGGAGCACGTCGGGGTTCACGCGCGCCCCCGCCTCGATGGCGTCACCGACCGTCGCGGGCATCGTGACGTGCGTCGTCGTGAGGAACGGTGGGGCGGCGGCGGCGAGTTCGGCCGCCCGGGCGAGCGACAGTTCTCGCGGCGTGTCGACGGGGACGCCGGCGATGAAGCCGACGGCGTCCGCGCCCGCCTCGTCCACGGCGCGGAGGTCCGTCTCGCTCGTGACGCCGCATATCTTCACCCGTACCATCTCAGACCTCCGCCGACTCTGCGTCCGGCGTCTCCGCGTCGGTGCCGCAGAGGTCGGCGAACGTCTCGGCGGCCCGGCCGGAGTCGATGGCGTTCGCGGCCACCTCAGTGCCCTCCTCGACGGAGTCGGCGAGGCCGGCCACGTAGACGGCCGCGCCCGCGTTCGCGAGGATGATGTCCCGCTTGGGGCCGGTCACGTCGCCCGTGACGATGCCGCGGAGGTCGGCGGCGTTCTCCTGCGGCGTACCGCCGGCGACGTCGGCGACCGGCGCGGCGTCGAGGCCGAGGTCAGCCGGCGCGATGGCGTACTCCTCGATGCTGTCGCCGTCGACTTCGGCGACGACCGTCTCGTCGTGGAGCGCTATCTCGTCCATGCCGGAGCCGTGGACGACGAGGGCGCGTTCGACGGGCATCTTGGTGAGTGCGCGCGCGAGGACGGGAACGAGGTCCGGGTCGTAGACGCCGACGACCTGCGCCTCCGCGCCCGCCGGGTTCGTGAGCGGTCCGAGGACGTGAAGATGGTCCGCATGCCGAGTTCCTGCCGCGGGCCGATGACGGCCTTCATCGCGGGGTGGAACACCGGCGCGAGCATGAAGCCGATGCCGTCGCGTTCGATGGCCGCCTCCACGGCCGGCGGTTCGGCCTCCACGTCCGCGCCGGCGACTTCCAGCACGTCCGCGCTCCCCGACGAGGAGGAGACGGAGTAGTTGCCGTGCTTGGCGACGGCCGCGCCCGCCCCGGC
>NZ_WPCD01000337.1:0-1834 GCF_009741955.1 Halogeometricum sp. CBA1124
CCCGGCGACGGTGTCGGCGCGCCCCGCGAACCAGATTCCGGTCGAGGAGGTGTCGGCCGCCGAGAACCCGCAGCGACCGACGGGCGAGGCGTGGGACACGGTGCCGCCGGTCGAAGTGCCGCTGACGAGTGCGCCCAGCGGCCTTCCCAACGCCAGCGACACGTCCGTCGAGTCGCTCCGCGTCCAGTCGGCGCGGACCGAGAGCCGGTTCTACCTCCGGCTGTCGTGGGCCGACGGCACCGCCGACCGGAACGCCTCCACCCCACGCGAGTTCCAGGACGCCGCGGCGGTGCAACTGCCCGTGAACACCACGGCCAGACCGCCCATCTCCATGGGCAGCACGCGCAACCTCGTGAACGTCTGGTACTGGCACGCCGGCGGGGAGACGCAGGAACTCCTCGCCGGGGGGCCGGGGACGACCACGCGGTTCGAATCGTCGTCGGTGAACACCACGGCGACGTACGACGACGGCCGGTGGACGATGGTCGTCTCGCGCGGCGTCGCCACCGAAGCGACCAACCGGACGACGCTCGCCGTCGACCACGACGTGGACGTGGCGTTCGCCGTCTGGAACGGGTCGAACATGGAGCGCTCGGGCACGAAGGCGGTCAGCGAGTGGTACCACTTCCCGCTCGGCCCCGGTCCGCAGGGGCCGCCCTACGAGTCCATCCTCTGGACCATCGCGGGCCTCGCCATCGCCGGCACCGCACTCGTGACGATACAGGCGGTCCGGGGGTCCTGAGATGACCGAACCCACCGAGACGGCCGGAAGCGCCGGAGTCGACGACGCGGCCGACGCGAACGACACAGCCGACGCGGTTGGCGCGAACGACGCGAACGGGGTCGCCGCAGACGCCGCGGACGCGGTGGACCCGGAGCGTCTCGACGGCGAGGCGGCCGCCCGGAGCGGCGTCTACGCCCTCCTGGCGACGCTGTTCGACGAACCCGACGAGGCGCTGTACGCGCGACTCGACGCCGGCGAGGTCCACCGGATCTGCCGCGAACTGGTCGCGGCGAGCGGACTGGCCGTCGACCCGCCGGACCTCACCGTCGCGGACGACCACGAGACGCTGTGCGCGCGCTTCAACGACCTGTTCACCGTCGGCTACGCGGAGTACACGGACCGGACCGACGGCTCCCTCGACAGCGAGGGGCCGCCCGTGTCGCTGTACGGGTCGTCGTACCGCCCGGACGCCTCGTGGAACGACGTGAACCTCGACCTGGCGCGGGCGTACGAGTACTTCGGGCTGGGAATCGACCAATCCGCCCGCGACAACCACGACTACCTGCCCTACCAACTGGAGTTCGCGGGCTACCTCTCGCGGCGCGAGGCGGACGGGTCGTCCGGCGCGGGGCGCGCCCGTCTCGACTTCCACGACAGGCACCTCCGCGTCGTCGCCGACGGCGTCGCCGACCGGGTGGCCGAGGAGTCCGGAACCGGCCTGTACGGCGAACTCGCGGCGTTCCTCGCCCGGTTCGTGGCCGCCGACCAGACGGCGCTCGCCGAGCGGTTCGAGGGAGGTGACGGCGGATGAGCGGTCGGCGCGTCGCGGAGGTGCTGGCGACCGACGCGGGCGCGACGGCGGCGTCGCTCTCCGGTCGGTCGCCCGTCTCCGCCCGCCTCATCGCCGGAGCGCTCGCGTTCGTCCCGATGGCCGCCGCGACGGCCTACCGGGTCGCTCACAACGCGCCGGGGTCGCTCCCCGGTCCGCTCACCGAACTCGCCGTGCCGTTGCTCCCGTTCGCCGTCGTCGGTCCCGCCCTCGCCGGACTGCTCCTCGCGTCCGTCGTCAACCGGCCGGTCCAGCGGGTCGGACTCGCCTTCGCCGGGGGG
>NZ_WPCD01000380.1:0-1121 GCF_009741955.1 Halogeometricum sp. CBA1124
CGGCGACGGCGGTTCCGACGACGCTGACGAGGACGAGGGCGAGGAGGAGTCGGTGACGGGCGGGCATTCGGGCGAACGTCGCGGCGCGGCGCCAAGAAGATTGGCGACCCGGTCAGCGCGCGGACCGAATCGCGTCGGCGACGGATTTCGTCGTCTCCGGCGTCGCCCGCGCCATCGCCTCGACGGAGACGTACCGGCCGAGTTCCCGGCCGAGCCAGTCGACGTGTACCGCGTCGTCGTCTTCGTACTCGTGCAGTCGCTTCGCGACGTACTCCAGCGCACCGACCGTCTGGAGCACGTGACGGGCGAGACGCGGAGGCGCGTCAGACGCCAGCGCGGACTCCACCGCCCGAAACGCCGACTCGCGCATCCGCCGCACGTCCGCGGCGCTCTCGACGGTCACGTAGTCCCCGCGCTCGACGCGTTCGCGGAGACGCTCGAACGCCCGGATACGAACCAGCGTCCAGAACGCCGAGAGGACGACGTTCGCCCGTTGGCCGGTCGCTCGTTCGTCGTCGATTCGGTCGGCGTACTCGATGCCGTCGCGGAGTTCGACCAGCGCGGATCCCACGGGCGCCTCCGCGGCGTCGCCCCCGACGTACGACGACGGCGACCCGTCCGCGGCCGGGAGTTCCTCTCGCCGGTCGTTCATCGTCGCGGTCAGCGACTCGCCCGCCGCGCGGAACACCGGGCCCATCGGCCGCGTCGCCGACAGCGAGGCGACGAACCGGTCGTACAGGTAGGCACCGTGCGTCAGCGACGCCCGCGCGGCGGCGACGTCGCCGGCCATCTCGCCGATTACGACGGGGTTCTCGGCGACGTACCGCGACCGGTCGACCGCGCCGGAGAGCCTGCGGCCGGCGGTGGCGACGTGGCCTTCGACTTCGCCGTGGGCGAGCACCGCCCGGACCGGGTCGTCGCCGACGTAGCGCCAGCGCCCGCGGAAGTCGTCTATCTCGCCTCGGACCGCGGACGCCGTCTCGCGCACGTCGTCGAAGGCGACGTCCCCGTCGATGGCCCGCCACGCCGTCGCCACCGCGGTGGCGGACTCGCGAGCGTACCGAAGCGGCCCCAGCGCTTCGACGGGCGACGGCGCCTCGGAGACGTCTTCGAGGGCGTCG
>NZ_WPCD01000385.1:0-1007 GCF_009741955.1 Halogeometricum sp. CBA1124
GACGCCGACGGCGGCCGCGAGGGGGCCGAACCCCGGGGCGTCCGTCGGAGTCGACTCGCCGGGGAAGGTGCGCTCCGACCCGTTCCCCGTCGCCGCCGGGTCGGTACCGTTCGCGTCGACCGCACCCGCCGACTCGTTCGCGCCGGCCGCCGTCCCGTTCGCCGACCCGACCCCGCCAGACCCGGTTCCGGTGCCGTTCGCCGTCCCGTTCGACGCCGACTCCGCTCCGGTCGTCGTCTCTCCGGCGCCGTCGCCGTCCCCGCCGTCCCGCCGCCCGTGTCGGTCTCGTTCGGTCGGGAGTCGGCCGCCGTCTCCCCGCCCGCCGTCGACCGGAGCGTGGCGACGACGCCGGCGTGGTCGGAGGGCCACAGTTCCCGCGCGTCGCCGTCGACGGTGGCGGTCAGACGGCTCTCGGCGTCGGCGCCGACCAACCGCGCGTCCGTCGCGGCGAACCCGTCGACGAGGACGTGGTCCAGACGCTCGTCCATCGACCCCGGGCCGTCCAGCGTCGTCGCCCGACAGCAGGTGAAGCCGTCGGCGTCCGGGCGGGCCGCGTCCCACGCGTCGGTCAGGTCCGCCGCGAGCGTCTCGTAGGCGCCGCCCCCGAACGCCGGCCCGTCGTTCAGGTCGCCGAGGAGGACCGTCGGGCCGTCGAGGGCGGCGAGGGCCGCGGCGAGTTCGTCGGCCTGCGCGCCGCGGACGCTCTCGGAGGCGGATTCGAGGTGGGTGTTGACGACGGTGAACGCCGCGTCGCCCGCCGTCGCGGCGACGACGCCGTACCCGCGTTCGACGTCG
Source organism: Halogeometricum sp. CBA1124 (assembly GCF_009741955.1). Classification (NCBI taxonomy): domain Archaea; kingdom Methanobacteriati; phylum Methanobacteriota; class Halobacteria; order Halobacteriales; family Haloferacaceae; genus Halogeometricum; species Halogeometricum sp. CBA1124. The sequence continues at coordinate 796 of NZ_WPCD01000385.1, forward strand.
AGCGTTCGGTCGCCCGCGGGGACGGTCGTGGTCTCGTCGAACGCCGTCGCCGACGCGTCCGTCACCTCGCGTCGCCGTCCGCGCGAACCAAGACGGCGTCGCGGTCGGTGAGGCGCACGCTCGTCCGGTCGCCGTCGACGACGCCGGGGAACTCCGCGTCGGCGTTCCTCGTCACCTGCGCCACCTCGTAGGACGCGCCGGCGTCGTCGAGG
>NZ_WPCD01000358.1:0-1422 GCF_009741955.1 Halogeometricum sp. CBA1124
GTATCCGTCACCCCGAACCTCGCGGCCGACGGCGAAGTCCGGTGACCGGGGCAGACGAGTTTCGCGCCGAACTCGGGGTCCAGCGCCGCGAACAGCGAGAGTCCGGTGATTCGCTCGCCGTTGGCCAGCACGTCCACGTCGCGCCACGCGACGTCTCGGCCGCGCGCCGTCCCTATCGGGTGGCCGAGCAGCGACACCGCCGTTCGAATCAGTCGCCTCGTCGGCCCCGGCGGTGAGGGCGCCGCCGGCCGCGTAGTGCCCGAACCCGCCGTCGAGGACGCGGCCGTCGGCGGCGGCGATGCCCGCGAACGCCTCCCCCGGCGCGGGGTGGTCGGGACTGTCGAGGAGGGCGTACGTCGCCGCCGTCTCGACGACGGTGCCGGTGCCGTCCCACGCGAGGGGTTCGACCGGCGCGTCGGCGACGACGGGGAGCGACCCGGTGGCGCGCCGGAGGTTCTGGTCGTGCCGCCTGAACCCGACGTGGACGTGGTTGCCGACCCACGGCGCGAAGAAACCCGAGCGGACCATGGGCCCGAGGGAGTCGCCGACGGCGACGCTGTCTCCGGCTTCGACGGCCGGTTCGACGTGGAGAATCCGCGCGACGCAGTCGCCCGCGTCCACGAGAATCAGGTACTCCTCGTCGTGCGCGTACGGCTTCGGCGGCGCGCGCACCGTCCGCGTCTCCAGCACCTCGCCCGCGACGGGCGAGAGACCCTCGTTCGACGCCGGATAGAGGTCTATCGCGCAGCCGTGGTCGTGGGCCGGATACGGGGAGTTGTAGAGCGAGAACCGCCGGTAGCGCCGGAGTACCGACGCCGGGAGCGTCACCGCGTCGTCCGCGTCCGCCGGGTACGTCGGCGCCGACGCCGACGCCGACACGGATTCGGGCGCGTCCGCGACGCGCGACTCGTGGCCGTCCATGCCGAGACGGGGGACCGGGAGGGCTTAGGCGCGTCGGGACCTGTCGGACGGTATGACCGGCGAGCGTGGCGGAAGGGTGGTCCGAATCGTCCGCGGACGGGCGGCGACGCGGGAGGCCGACCGGGGCGCGACGGAGGCGATGGGCGAGGAAACCGCCGAGACGGGCGTCCCGGCGTTCCGCGCGTGGACGCCGCACCGGCAGGTGGCGTTCGGGCGGCGCGACGCGCACGCCGACGGCTACGAGACGGCGCGCGAGGCGGCCGAGTCGCGGGGGTTTCCGGCGCTCGAACGAAGCGTCGGCGGGCGCGCCGTCGCCTACACGGGACGGACGGTGGCGTTCGCCTCCGCCGTCCCCGTCGCGAACGACCGGACCGGGATGGACGACCGCTACGAGACGGCGACGACGGGTGTCGTCCGCGCCCTGCGGTCGCTCGGCGTCCCGGCGAGGCGGGGCGAACCACCCGCGTCGTTCTGTCCGGGCGACCACTCGGTGCAAGCGCA
>NZ_WPCD01000060.1:0-17004 GCF_009741955.1 Halogeometricum sp. CBA1124
GGTTCGCGACCCGACGAGAAATAGCCTCGCCGGGGTTACTGTGATACTGATTCGTCGCCGACGGGAACCTCCCAGAGGAGGATGGTCGTCGCCCCGACGATGAGAACGACACCACCGACACCCAGCGCGAACAGCGGAGAGACGGCGTCAGATACGACGCCGCTTCCGAGTTGAAACGGGACGACTGCGAGGCCGCTGACCATCGCCATCGCGCTCAGAACGGTGGCGCGACCGAGCGTCTCCACCCGGTCGTTGATGTACTGTCCGGCGAACGAGCGTGTCACGTCCGAGACCCCTCGAATCAGGAGGAACGTCGGAAGGGCGAGCACCGGCAGAAAGTACATCCCGATCAACGCGCCACCGACGGCGAACGGGAGGACGAGAAACCACGTTCGCAGCCCGATCGTCTCTCTGATCGTCCCCGTGTAGTAGTTGAGTACCGCGCCGACGAGGCTGTACGCCGCATAGAACCACCCCAGCAGGGCCTCGACCTGTGATCGCTGGATTCCGAGGTCGAGGACCACCGTCTCGAAAATCGGCTGGAGGAAGACGAACACGAGGTACGTGACCGCGGCGTACAGAACGTAGTAGTAGAGCAAGAACGACCGCAGACGACGGCGCGCGAGGACGTCTCTCACGATGCGAACCGTCCGACGGAGGCTCAGTTCCTCGGTCGCAGTCTGCTTGTACGTCTCGGGTTCGTCGAGCGTGAGCAGTACCGCGACACCGAGACTCGTCACGCCCGCTGCGACGAACCACGGATACGAGAGGTCGATGCTCCCGAGATACCCACCCAGAATCGCCGCACCGGCCCCGACGACCAACGCCGCCGACTCCCCGCGTCCGCGAACGCGAGCGAACTCGTCTTCGGAGAGGTCGTCCGTGAGCGTGTCGTAGAGCCACGCGTCCTCGCTCCCGGAGCGGAAGTTGTAGCCCAGCGACCAGCAGACGTAGAGGCCCGCCAGCGGAAGAAACGAGTTCGACAGGCCGATGCCGAGGAGCGTCACAGAGATGAGGGAGGTCCCGATGAGGAGGCTGTTGCGTCGTCCCACCCGGTCGCCGACGTAGCCAGTCGGTATCTCTCCGAACAGCGTCGTCAGGTTGTAGAGTACCTCCAGGACGGATATCTGCGTGAAAGATAGCCCTTGAGCCAGGAAGAAGAGGTACATGATGGGTCGATAGAACTCGACCGCTTTCGTCGATTTGTAAACGTAATACTTCAGGATGCTTCCGGAGACAGCCCCCCCGAGAACATCGCCTGTGCGACCTGCCATACGTGTGCCGGCGAAGGAGGAGCCGACAGGTGTATCCTGTTATTACGGAATCGCCCACCGGGCACATATACCGGCTTATTTGGCCGGTACACTCGATCGATCGGTCGTTCTGAGGGGCGGTCGACGACGGGGCGACCGATGGACGGCACGCGTCCACGACCCGGGGGCACCCGACGTGACCACTCCGACCCTCGACGGCCGAGTCGGCGGCCCGCTACTCGGTGTACGTGGGACGCTCGGTGTACGGGATGGGGTCACGCAGGCCGACGTTCTGGAACGCCTGCAGTCGGTAGGCGCAGGAGTCGCAGGTGCCGCAGGCGGGTTCCTCCGCGCGGTAGCACGACCACGTGTGCTCGAACGGCACGTCGAGTTCGCGGCCCCGCCGGACGATGTCCGTCTTCGAGTCTCTCACGAACGGCACCTCGATTCGAATCTCCGTCTCGGGCTTCGTCCCCACGTCCGCCATCGCCTCGAACGCCTCGAAGAACTCGGGGCGGCAGTCGGGGTAGCCCGCGTAGTCCTCGGAGTGCGCGCCGACGAACACCGCCTCGCAGTCGTTCGCCTCGGCGTAGGAGACGGCCATCGAGAGCAGGTTTGCGTTGCGGAACGGGACGTAGGAGGTGGGAATCTCCGCGGCGTCCATGTCGGCGTCGTCCACGTCGATGTCGTCGTCCGTGAGGCTGGACGCGCCGATGCGAGAGAGGTGGTCGGTCTCGATGTGGAGGAACTCCTCGGCGTCGAGGTCCTCGGCCAGTCGCCGGGCGCAGTCGTACTCCTTCGTCTCGGTCTCCTGTCCGTACGAGGTGTGCAGGCAGTAGAGGTCGTAGCCGCGGGCCGTCGCCTCGTAGGCGGTCGTCGCGCTGTCCATGCCGCCGGAGAGGAGGACGACGGCGGTCTGTCGGTCGTCGGATGCGTCGGTCGTGTCGGTCATGAGTTTACGTCTCGGGTGCGTCGTTCCACAGGTCCACGTGGAGACGCGGGGTGTAGCGGTAGCCGCGTTCGAGCGCGAGGTCCGCGACGACGGTCCGCGTCGCCGCCAGTTCCTCGCGGGTCTGTCCCTCTGGCATCAGGAGGACGTCGTCGTCGCGAATCGCCGCGTCGGCGACGCCGCGCAGGTCCGCGACCAGTTCCTCGATTTCGGGCAGGTCCTCTGGCCCGGTGACGACGAACTTCAGCTGGAACGCGTGGCGCTCGACCAGCGTCGCGAGTGCGTCGAGGTCGATTCGGCGCTCCTCGTGCCGCGCCTCCCACGCGCCCACGTCGACCCCGTCCGGCGCGTTCTCGGGCGTCGGCGTCGAGGTGGAGAGCTTCGGGCTGACGGAGGCGAGGTCGACGGGCGCGTCGGGGACGACGGTGCCGTTCGTCTCGACGGTGACGTGGTAGTCGTCGGCGAGGCGTTCGAGGAGCAGTTCGCTCTCGTCGTGAATCAGCGGTTCGCCGCCGGTGAGGACGACGTGGGTCGGGTCGCGTGCGTCGACTTCGTCCACGACGTCGTCCACGCCCATCCAGGCGTGCGTCGGGTCCCACGAGGTGTGGTAGGAGTCGCAGAACCAACAGCGGAGGTTGCACCCGCTCGTCCGGACGAACGTGCTCGGGACGCCCGCGAGCTTTCCCTCCCCCTGCAGCGAGGCGAACAGTTCGTTGACGGGGAGGGCGGGGCCCTCTGGCGCCGTCTCGGGTCGTTCGACACGCGAGGAGACGGGCATTATCGGTGGCTCGCGCAGAGTTCGCCCGTCTCGCGCACCTCGACGGCCACGTCGGAGACGGTGTCGGGCAGGCGCGCCGCCAGTTTCTCCTCCAGGAGGACGGCCATCACCTCGGCCGTCGGCGGCGCGTCGAGGACGACCAGCGAGTCGGCGTCGCCGCTCGCCTCGAACGCCGCCGCGAGGGGGTCGCCCGACTCCACGAGGAAGCGGTGGTCCCACTCGTCTATCACGGCGGTCACGTCGCCCTTGTCCACGACCCACCCCTCCTCGGTGAGTTCGCCCGTCACCGTGACGGAAATCTCGTAGTTGTGACCGTGCGGCCGACTGCACTTTCCGTCGTGGTGCAGGAGTCGATGGCCGGCGCTGATGCGGATGGGACGGTCGTCGCCGATTCGGAGGACGCGTTCGCCCGCCCGCGCGGCGACGCCGGCACCGCCGGCCGAACCGCTACGACTGTGGTCGGACTGGAGGAGCTTCTCGGGCATACTCAGGGATTATCTGCCGGTGTGAAAAGTGCGCCGTTTCGGCGATGGCGACAGGACTCACCGGGAAGGAGTGGTCGTCGAAGGTGAGAGACCGGAACGGGCGCGAGTCAGCGCTCGAACTTCGCGAACTCGGCGCGCGCGTCGTCCGGAACGGGGGCGGGCTGGTTCGTCTCGGGGTCGACGACCACCTGTACCGACGAGGCGGTGGCGGCCACGTCGCCCTCGAAGACGAGTTCGTACTCCATCTCGAAGGAGGTGTTCCCCACGTCCACGACGGCGACGCCGACGGTGACGTCGCCGAGGTCGTCGATAGAGGTGCGGTAGTCTATCTCCGAGTGCGCGAGGACGGTGTTCACCTCGCCGCTGTCGATGCCGAGAGCGTCCTGGAAGAAGTCGATGCGCGCCTGTTCGCAGTAAGAGGCGTAGACGGCGTTGTTCACGTGTCCCAGCGGGTCGAGGTCACGGAAGCGAACCTGCAGTTCGGTTTCGTACGGGTACGCTGTCACGGACGAGTCGTCGACCGCCGGGCGCTAAACACCGCCGGTCCCGGCAGCGTCCGTCCCCCGCCGTCTACCCGCGCCACTCCAGCACCGTCGCGGCCCACGTGTAGCCCGTCCCGGCGGCGAGGAACAGCACCACGTCGCCCGCGTCGGGGCCCTCGCCCGCCTCGACGGCGGCGTCGAGGGCGAGAATCTGGTCGGCGCTCTGCACGTGGCCGAACTCGTCGAGGTAGTGGCTGCCCGCGGGGCCGACGCCCAACTCCTCGGTGAGGTAGTCGTGGAAGGAGCGCTTCATGTGCGTCAGCGCCACGAAGTCGAGGTCGGAGCGGTCGTAGCCGGAGGATTCGAGAGCGTCGTCCGCGACGGTGAGGAAGTTCGGCAGACTCACCTCGCCGAGTCGCTCCTTCATCGACTCCTGGTCGGGGACGTCCAGCGTGTGGAGGCCGTCGGCGACAGTCTCCGCCGTCGGCGGGCGTTCCGACCCGCCGGCGGGCATCACCACGTCGAGGGCGAACCTCCCGTCGGTGACGGCGGCGCTCTCGCGGACGCGGGCGCGGGAGCGGTCCGCGGCGTCGTCGACGCGTCCGATTCGAGCACCGTCGCCGACGCGCCGGCGCCGAAGTTGAACATGAACGACGAGCGCTCGTTGTCGTAGTCGACGAGGTCCTCCTCCCTGCTCGCGCCGACGAGGAGGGCGCGGTCCACGTCGCCGGTGCGGAGTTGCGCCGCCGTGTGGCGGACGGCGATTGGCGCGCCCGCACAGAGCGCGTACGACTCGTGAGCGTAGGCGTCGTCTGCGCCGAGACGCTCGGCGACGTGGGCGGCGGCGCTCCAGACGACGTGGTCCTTGTACTCGCTGCCGTGGTACAGCACCAGGTCGAGGGCCGCCGGGTCACAGTCGGCGTCGGCGAGTGCCGCCTCGGCGGCGGCGACGCTCATGTCGGACGCGTGGTCGTCGTCCGGCGGGCAGACGTGCTTCTCGCGGACGCCCATCTTCTCGACGACGACGTCCTCGGGGACGCCGCTTCGGTCTGCGATCTGTGCGCCGGTGACCGTCTCGTCGGGAACGTACGTCCCGAAGCCGGTGAGGTGTACGTCGTGCATCTGTGGGGGTCGTGGGTTAGTGGGTTCGTGAGGGGACGAACGCCGTCGGCGTGCGGGTCAGTCGTCGTCGCTCGCGGACCGGGTCTCGGTCCGGGACCGGACGGCGCGGGCGACGTGGCCGGGTAGTCGGTCGGCGACGGTGCCGCCGAGTCGGTCTCTGAGCGTCCCGAGGAGGCCGTTCGGCACGTAGAGGACGAACAGGACGAACACGATTCCCAGATAGAGGGCCGCGTGGCCGTTCAGGAACGTGTCGATGGCCTCACCGACGGTCAGCCCGTTGTAGAGCACCGCCGAGAGCGTCGCCTCGCCGAGACTGCCGTCGAGGAACGGCAGGAGGCCGCCGCCCTCCCCGCCCTTCGAGAGGAACTCGCGGACCGTCTCGTCGAACAGGCGGCCGTAGAGGGGGCCGGCGACGGTGCCGAAGCCGCCGATGATGGAGGCCAAGAGGGCGTCGCCGGCGACGAGGAAGTAGAAGCTGTTCTCCGGCGTCACCGACCGGCGGAAGCCGGCGAACAGACCGCCCGCGACGCCGGCGAAGAACGCGCTCAGCGCGAACGCGCCGAGTTTGTAGCGGAACGTGTCGTAACCGACGGCGCGGGCGCGCTCCTCGTTCTCGCGGATGGCGACGAGGACGCGGCCGAACGGGGAGTGGACGATGCGCTGGAGGGCGAAGTAGCAGCCCACGACGACCAGCCCGACCATGTAGTAGGACACCTCGGCGGGCGAGAACGTGAGGAAACCGAGGAAGCCCTCGACGGACTCGCCGGCGAGTTGACCGATGGCGAGGTTGAGCGAGTCGACGCCGGGGACGCCGACGTTGAACGGCGCGGTCCGTTCGAGGACGGCGACGCCGTCCCGCGGATTCGACCCGACGTAGTCCCAGTCGCGGACGAACACGTACAGCACCTGCGAGAAGCCCAGCGTTATCATGGCGAAGTAGACGCCCGTCAGGCGGAACGACACCGCGCCGATGACGAGGGCCAAGGCGAGGGCGACGAGTCCGCCGAGGACGAGGAGGGCGAGGAACGGCGTGTCGACGGGCAGGAACGGTACCTTCCCGTTCGAGGCGAGGACGACGAGGTACGCGCCCGCGCCGTAGAACGCCGCGTGGCCGAACGAGAGGTAGCCGGTGTACCCCGACACGAAGTCGAACGACATGGCGAACAGGCCGAAGTAGAAGACGGCTATCATCGTCTCCACGCGCGGGAGGAGGTACGCCATCTCCTGTCCGACCGGCGAGTTCGTCGCGACGGCGTACAGGCCGGGGTACGCGGCGAAGAACGCGACGACGGCGACGTGGACCAGATGGTCGCGGAGGTACTGGACGGGCCACGCCACGTCCTCGCCGTCGCGGGCGCGAAGCGGACGCTAATGGCCCCCCACCTCCTCGACGCCGAACAGGCCCTGCGGTTTCAGAATCAGCACCACGACGAGGATGAGGAAGATGGTCATCTGCGGGAGGCCGGTGAAGGCGATGGCGTTCTGGAACCACCACGTCGTCGTCGCGTCCACGAGGCCGACGAGGGTGCCGGCGACGACGGTGCCGCGGAACGTCCCCAGACCGCCGACGATGACGACGACGAACGCCGGGAGCAACGTCTCCGCGGCGAGGGGGACGCTCGCGCCCCAGTTGGGGTCCCACGCGAGGAGGACGCCGGCGACGCCCGCGATGCCGATGCCGATGGCGAACACGAACGTGAAGACGCGCCGCACGTCGACGCCGAGAGCCGCTAGCATCTCGGAGTCCTCCGACCCCGCGCGGATGAACAGGCCGTAGCGCGTCCGCGTGAGGAACGCCCAGATGGCGGCGACGGTGAGGACGCCGAACAGTATCTCGAACAGCGCCAGCCCCGAGACGGAGACGAGGCCGAGGTCCACCTGCTGGGAGAGCGCGGCCGGTTTCGTCGCGAACGCGGCCTGCCAGTCCGAGATGGGCTGGAGGCCGTAGAACGAGACGGCGATTCTGACGAGTTCGTCCAGCATCAGCGTGAGGCCGAACGTGAGCAGAATCTGGTACAGGGGCGGCCGGTCGTACAGCGTCCGGATGAGGCCGACTTCGATGACGCCGCCGAGGGCCGACAGCGCGGCGAACGCGACGGCGACGGCGACGAGGAAGGCGAGGAGGCGCGACCCCGGCCCCGCCCCGGAACTCACGAGGAGCACCATGACGAGGCCGCCGAGGTACGCGCCGATCATGGTCAGCGAACCGTGCGCGAAGTTGAGCACGCCCATCAGACCGAAGATGAGCGTGAGGCCGCTGGCGAGCATCACGTACAGCGCCGCCTTCGACAGTCCGTTGACGAGGACCGACGACAGCGTCTCCGCCGTGAGGAACTCGCCGAGGGCGTCGAGGAACAGCGGTGCGGTGAGGAGTGCGTCTGTCATGTCTGAGTCATGCCGAGAGATATCGCGTGAGTCGTTCGTCGTCCGCCGACACGTCCGCCGTCTCGCCCGAGTCGACCACGGTGCCGTGGTCGAGGACGTAGAAACGGTCCGCGAGGTCCAGCGCCAGCGGGAGGTTCTGTTCGACGAGGAGCAGCGTCGTCTCCTCGGCGGCGGCGGTGAGGGCGTCGGCCACGGCGTCGACGATGAGCGGTGCCAACCCCTCCGACGGTTCGTCCACGAGGAGCAGGTCGTTCGCCCCCACGAGGCCGCGGGCGATGGCGAGCATCTGCTGTTGCCCGCCGGACAGCGACCCGGCCTTCTGCGCGCGGTGGTCCCGCAGGTCCGGGAACGTCTCGAACGCGCGTTCGAGGCCGGCGTCGACGTCGGCGGCGTCGGGGACGGCCACGCGGACGTTCTCCGCGACGGTGAGTTCCGAGAACATCCGCCGGTCCTCGGGAATCCAGCCCAGTCCCCGTTCGGCGACTTCGTGCGTCCGCATCCCGGCGAGGTCCTCGCCGCGGTAGCGGACGCTCCCTTCGCGCGGCGGCGTCAGTTGCATGATGGCGCGCAGGGTGGTCGTCTTGCCGACGCCGTTGCGGCCGACGAGGGCGACGACTTCGCCCTCCTCGACGTCGAGGCTGACGCCCTCGAGGACGTGGCTGTCGCCGTAGTAGGCGTGGACGTCCTCGACGGAGAGCAGGGGGTCGGTCACGCCGACCCCTCCGCCGTCTCCGACCCGTCGTCGCCGTCTGTGGCCGCCTCGTCGTCGGCGTCTGTGGCCGCCTCGTCGCCGTCCGGGGGTTCGCTGTCGTCCGCGGGTTCGCTGTCGTCCGCGGATACGTCGCCCTCGGCGTGTCGACTTCGGGACTCGTAGCCGCCGAGGTAGGCGCGCTGGACCGTCTCGTCGCCGCGCACCGCCGCGGGCGGGCCGTCGGCGATGAGTTCGCCCTGGTTCAGGACGACGACGCGGTCGGAGACGTTCATCACGATGTCCATGTTGTGCTCGACGAGGAGGACGGCGTGGTCCGTCGCCACGTCCTCGATGAGGTCGATGATGTCGCCGACGCTCTCCGAGGAGACGCCCGCGTTCGGTTCGTCCAGCAGGAGGCGTCCCGGGTCGCCCGCGAGGGCGATGCCCACCTCCAACTGGCGCTTCTCGCCGTGACTGAGCGACGACGCCGGGGCGTCGGCGTGTTCCGTCAGGCCGACGCGTTCGAGGATGGCGCGCGCCTCCCGTTCGTACTCGTCGTAGCGGGAGACGTTGCGCCAGAACGTCGTCGCGTCGTCGCCGTGCGCCTGCGCGGCGATGCGGACGTTCTCGAACACGGAACTCGTCGGGAAGACGTTCGTTATCTGGTAGGAGCGGTGGATGCCCATCGACGCCGTCTCGTGCGGGGCGGCCGCCGTCACGTCGCGGTACGCGCCCGCGCCGTCGGCCGACGCCCCCTCGCTCCCCGCGCCGCCGCGGAACTCGATTGTCCCCTCGGTGGGTTCGAGCGCGCCCGTCAGGAGGTTGAAGAACGTCGTCTTCCCCGCCCCGTTCGGGCCGATGAGCGAACACAGTTCGTCGGCGGCGAGTTCGAAGTCGACGTCGTCGACGGCGGTGAGACCGCCGAACGTCTTCGTCAGACCGGTCGTGCGGAGCATCCGACTAGAGGGAACAGCCCATCTCCTCGGAGTCGGCCGGGATGGTCGTCTCCTCGGCGGCGATTCGGGCCACCGGTTCCGAGGGCATGATGGCCGCGCCCCACCGGTCGGCCCACTCGTCGGTCGTCGGGACGGGGTCGGCGACGGTCATCGCCGACCGGGCCTGGTTGTTGTACTCCTGGAAGGTGTAGCCGTCCTCGCCTTTCGGCGTATCGGTGACCGTCATCCCGCGCAGGGCCGAGGCGAGGTCCGCGCCCGCGGTGGACCCGGACTCCTCGACGCCCTGCACGATAGCCGAGGCGGCGGTGAACATCCCCGACGTGAACAGGTCGGGCACGCGGCCGTAGGCGTTCGAGTACATCTCGACGAACGCGTCGTTGATGTCGTTGTCGTACTGGTTCCAGTGGTAGCGGGTGGTGAACGGCCCGAACTTCTGGCCCTGCAGTTTCTCCGCCGTCAGCGGTTTGCCGAACACCTTCTGGAGCGTCTGGCCGACGACGGAGGTGGTGATTTCGGTGGCGAAGCCGCCGAACACGCGGTAGTCGTAGTCGCCGTTGAGGTACGTGGTGAACAGGGCGGGGAGCGTGGCGACGGTGAACCCGCCGACGATGCCCTGCGCCCCCGCCTCCGACGCCTGGTCGAGGAGGCCCTGCCACTCGGAGTAGCCCTGCGGCACGAACTTCTTGCCGACTATCTCCACGCCGTTGGCCTTCAGCACCGACTCGTAGTTGTTGACGACGGCCCGCCCGAACGAGTAGTCGGCGCCGAACAGGTACACCTGCTGCACGTCCGTCTCCTGAGCGACGTACTTCCCGCCCGAACGCGCGTCCATCGCGGTGTTCTCGGAGGCGCGGAATATCATGTCGCCGCACGTCTCAGAGTTGGCCGTGACGTCCGCCGAGGCGGCCGGGCCGACCATGTACGGCACGTTCGCCTGCTTCGCCACCGTCGTGATGACGCGCGAGGCGGCGCCCGAGGACGCACAACCGACGAGCATGTCCACCTCCTCGCTCTGCACGAGGTCCGTCGCCAGCGTCTGCGCGGTGTCCGCCGAGAACTTCGAGTCCCGGACGTACAGTTCGTAATCCACGTCGCCGACGGTGACGGTGTACTCGCCCGACTCGACGCCGGTCACCGGGTCGGCGTCGGCCTTGTACGCCATCCCGGAGAGGAAGCCCCACAGCGCCTGCTTGCCGTAGTACTGCAGGTCGCCCGAGATGGGCTGCATGACGCCGAGTTTGACCGTGCCGGACGCGCCGCCCGAGGACCCCGTCGTGGTTCCCGTCACGCTTTCCTCGCCCGCCGTCGTGCCCGAGTCCGTGCTGGTCGCCGTCTCGTCGCCGCCGCCACCGCCCGAACAGCCCGCGACGCCCGCGATGCCCGCCGCACCGAGCGTCGAGAGAACTGTTCGCCGTGTGAGTCGTCCATCAGTGCTCATTCCACCTCTATCGTTAATTAAAGACCCGCAAAGGATGGCGGGTTAACATGTGAACGGTGGGCACGGTTCGCCCCCCTCGGCTTACTTGTCGGTCGTCCCGCAATCGCCTCGCATGGAACGAGTCGCGTTCGACGCCGTGGAGCCGACTGCGTACGAGACGGACGCGGAACGGCGCGGGCTGTCGACGCCGCTGGCCACCGAGAACCTCTCGCTCAACCACTTCCGCCTCGCCCCCGGCGAACGCCTCGCCGGACTGCACGCCCACCCGGCACAGGAGGAAGTGTTCGTCGTCCTCGACGGCGAGGCGACGTTCGAGGTGCTGGGACGACGCGTCGGCGACGCCGTCGAGGAAGTGCGGGGAACCGTCGCCGGCGACGTCCGGGAGGTGACCGTCGCCGCGGGCGAGGCGATTCGGTTCGCGCCCGGCGAGTTTCAGGCCGGACGAAACGCCGGCGAGTCGGAACTCACGGTACTGGGCGTCGGTGCGCCCCGAGACGGGGCGGACGTGCGAGTGCCGAAGGTCTGCCCCGATTGCGGCCGCGGCGACATGCGGCCGGTGGCGGGCGAGGACGGCGACAGCCTCCGGTGTCCGGACTGCGAGACGGTGCTGGAACAGCCCCCGCCGCGGGAGGAGTGGTGAGTCGGTGCGGACCGAGGCGGTGCGGGTCGGGTCAAGAAGAGACCTGTCGGTGAGGGATAAGTCGAGTCCGGTTGCGGGCCGAGTCGGCCGTCAGTCGTCCAACTCGTCGAGGGCGTTGACGACGCGCTCTATCATCTTCCGCTGGCCGCGGCGGAGGTTCTTCGAGACGGCGGGCTTGGAGACGTCGAACTCGTCGGCCAGCGACCCGAGCGTGGCCGACCGGGGGCTCTGGAAGTAGCCGCCGTCGACGGCCGACTCCAGCGTCTGCCGCTCGACGGTCGAGAGGTCGCGGCAGCCCTCGATGAGCGTCATCGCCGCGCCGACGTTCTGCACGAAGTCGGTGAGTTCGGGCAGGTCCGGCGCGTTGCGCTTCACCACGTCGAACTCGTGGTTGCGGTCCAGACGCGACAGCATCGCCTCCTCGGCGTCGCCGTCGTCGAACCCGATGTGCCACAGTTCGCTGCCGTCCTCGACGAACGACGGGCCGGTGATGAAGCCGTCCTCCTCGCGGACGATGCGCATCGCGTCCGTCTGGCCGATGACGGTGCGGATGTGCGCCACGTCGTTCCGGCGCGAGATGAGGCGGTAGTCGGCGGTGACCTCGTGGTCGCGGAGGACGGACAGCCCGGCGTCGAGACTCTCTCGGTCGTCGGCCTCGACGACCATCCGGGTCTCGGTGCGTTCGGCGGCGGTGTCGTACTCCCAGTGCACCGCCGAGAACGCCACGGGGTGGTCGTCGGTGGCCGCGACGAACGGGCAGTCGTACTGCTCTACGTCCACCGTGATGTCGATCATCGTTCGTGTAGGTCCGAACCGAACCGAAGCCGCAGAGCATCTTAACTGTTTGCCATTACTCGCCGGTTTCGGCCGACGGCGCGCCGTTACCCGCGGATAAACCGCGGCCGTCACTCCCCGCCGAAGCGCGCCTCCACCGCGTCGCGGTCTATCTTCGAGGGGCCGGAGGTGGGTATCTCCTCGACGACGACGACCGACTTCGGGTGTTTGAACCGCGCGAGTCGGCCGTCGAGGAACGCCGAGAGTTCTTCGACCGTCAGCGAGTGGTCGCCCTGCACGACGGCGCGGCCGACGTGCCCCCACTTGTCGTCCGGAACGCCGACGACGACGGCCTCCTCGACCTTCGGGTGGGCGGCGACGGCGTCCTCGACTTCGGGCGGGTAGACGTTCTCGCCGCCGCTGACGAACATGTTCTTCTTGCGTCCCTCGATGTGGACGTAGCCGTCGTCGTCCACGCGGGCGAGGTCACCCGTCGAGACCCACCCGTCGCCGAACGTCTCGCGCGTCTCCTCGGGGGCGCGCCAGTACTCGCGGGCGGCGTGCGGCCCGGCGAGTTCCAGTTCGCCCACCTCGCCGCGCAGTTCCTCGCCGTCGCCGTCCACGACGCGGGCGTCGACGTGCATCGCGGGAACGCCCACCGAGTCGGCCTTCTCGCGCGGCCACCCGTCGGGCATGGCGAAGTTGTTCGGGCCGCACTCGGTCAGCCCGTAGCCCTGCGAGAGGTCCACGCCGCGGTCCCACCACGCCCGCATCACCGACTCGCGGCAGGGGCCGCCGCCGGACTTCACCAGACGGAGCGTCGAGAGGTCCGTGTCGTCCCAGTCGTCGTGCGCGCTCATCATCCGCAGGACGGCGGGGACGGCGACGAGGACCGAGGCGTCGTGTTCGGGGACGAGTCCGAGTACCTCGCCGGGGTCGAAGTCGCGCGCGAGGACGACGGTGCCGCCGAGGTGGAACAGGGGCACGGTGATGACGTTCCACCCGCCGGTGTGGAACATGGGGAACACCATCGGCGTCGTGTCCTCGGGCCGCAGTCCCCACGCGGTGATGGTGTTGAACGAGTTCCAGAGGACGCTCTCGTGGGTGAGCACCGTCTCCTTCGGCGTCCCCGTGGACCCGCCGGTGTGGAGGAACAGGTGCGGGTCGTCCATCGACACGTCGGCCGGTTCGACCGCCGAGTCGTCTTCGGGGCGGACGGACGCGAACGTCCGCGCGTCCGGCAGGGAATCGCTGGTCGCGTCCGAACCGCCCGCCGAGTCGTCAGCGGGGAGGACGAGCACCGTCGGGTCGGCGTCGAACGCGTCCGCCTCGCGCGCTCGGCGACGAGTTCGGCGAACGGCGACTCGACGACGAGGAGTTCGGGGTCGACCGTCGAGAGCAGTTCCGCGACTTCCGGCGAGGCGAGGCGGTGCGAGAGGGGGCGAGGACGCCGCCCGTCTCGCGGTGGCGAAGAAGAGGTCCACCAGTTCCGGGCGGTTGCGCGAGACGACGGCGACGCGTCCGCCGTCGGCGACGCCGTGCGCTCGGCAGAGGCGCGCCGTCCGGTTCGCCCGCGCGTCCAACTCCGCGTAGGTGAACTCGCGACCGGTCGTCGCGTCCACGAGGCCGACCTTCTCCGGCGAGAGTCGCGCCCGACGCTCGGACCACCCGCCGACCCAGCGGTTCGGTCCGGCGTCGGCGACGGGCGCGAATCCGCTCAGGCCGTCCGGTCGACCCTCAGACATCGTTCAGGAACGTCGCCAGTCGGTCGTTCACGTCGCCGGCCCGTTCGACGAAGAACAGGTGCGACCCGCCGTCGAACGCCTCGAACGCGACGGACGCGTCCGACGCCTCGGCCACCCGGTCCGCGAGGCGGCGGCCGTTCTCGACGGGGAGGACCCGGTCGGCCGTCCCGTGGAGGACGAGCGTCGGGACGTCGAGATTCGCGAGGTCGGCGCGCCGGTCGAACCCGGCGACCGCTTCGGCCTGCGCCGCGCGGGCGTGGGGCGGCGCGTCCGACGCCAGACGCCAGTCGACGATTCGCTCGACGAGGTCGTCGCGACCGTCGAAGAAGTCGTCCGTCATCGCCGGGCGCATCTTGTACCGGATGGCCTCGCGTTCGTCGGCGTCGTCCGGTACGTCGAACATCCGCTCCTGCGTCTCCGGCGGCGTCGGAACCGCGTCCTCGCCGCCGTGAGAGGTGCACAGAAGCGAGAGCGAGGCGGTCCGGTCGTAGTCGAGGGCGTACGCCTGCGCTATCATCCCGCCCATGCTCGCGCCGACGACGTGCGCCGCCTCGACGTCGAGGTCGGCGAGGACCGCCTCCACGTCGGCGGCCATCTCCGCGACGGCGTACGGGCCGTCGGGCGCGTCGGAGTCGCCGGTGCCGCGGTTGTCGAGGAGGACGACCTCGTACCGATCGTCCAGGGCGGCGGCCTGCCACCGCCACATCCACCGTCCGTAGCCGAGTCCTTCGAGGAGAACCACCGTCTCCGCGTCGGGGTCCGGCGTGGCCGGCCCGCGCGTCTCGTAGGCGATGGTCACGCCATCGCTGTCCACCGTGGGCATGAATGACTGTGTGAACACGACCCGCCCCCATCAACGATGCACTTCACATGTTAACCCGAGCGTCGAAGTCGGCGGGCGCGAACAGTCCGGTATGCCAGTCGCCACGACGGGCGACGCCGCCGAGGCGTCACTCAGCGTCACCGAATCGACCATCGACGAGTTCGCCGCCCTGTCGGGGGACGACAACCCCATCCATCTCGACGACGACTACGCCGCCGAGACGATGTTCGGCGGCGAATCGCCCACGGGATGCTCGCGGCGTCCGTCGTCAGCGCCGCCCTCGCGGACCTGCCGGGCGACGTGATCTACCTCTCGCAGGACCTCTCGTTCGAGAACCCGGTCCGACCGGGCGACGAGGTAGTCGCCCGCGCGGACGTCGACGAACTGCTGGGCGGCGACCGAATCCGCGTCGAGACGACGGCGCGCGTCGGCGACGTGGACGTGGTGACGGGCGAGGCGGTGGTGCTGTCCGTTTCGCACGGCGACGCCAACTGACGTTGCTGGTGCTCGCGACGAGACGAACGGACGGGAGACAGAAGACGGAGTGAGTGGTAGGAGAGCGCCGAACCGCGGCGCGTCGAGAGAGAACGGACCGAGAGCGAACGGCGTTAGTCCGACGTCGGGGCCGCGCGACCCGCCACCATCGCGGTCGGTTCGTGGTGGAGGTCGTCGACGCGCCAGACGTTCGAGCGTACCCCGGCGCGCGAGAGCGACACCGGAATCGTCGTGCCGGACGGGAGCGCCGAAAGCGTCTGCCGAAGGTCCGGGTCGGCATACTCAACGAGGTGACGAGTCTCGTTCGTGTCTTCGACTTCGACGGTCATAGTGTCATGGTCGTTCATGGGGTTACGGACGGTGACGCGCGTAGGAACAGTCGTTTCGACGCTCATATCTACTCACTTGCACTCCACCACCTTAAGCTGTAATATGTTGGATAGTTCGTGATGGTATGAGATACGTTGACAAGCTTGTGGACCCGTACCACCTACCCGTGTCGCCGCCGAACGGTCGGTCGTGAGCGACGAACGAGACGACGGGAGGGCGGAGAGCGACGACGACCCGGACGGGGCGGCGGAGGGCGACGGACGCGTCGACGGCGACGGACGCGCCGACACCGAAGGACGCGTTGACGACGGCGACGGACGCATGGACGACGGCAACGGACGCATGGACGACGGCAACGGAAGCGTTGACGACGGCGACGCCGAGGGGTGCGGCGGTGACGGCGAGGTGCGCGTCGTCGTTCGTCACGGCGACGACGAGACGGTGACGCGCGCCGCCGTCGGGAAGACGCTCAGGGACCACCTCCTCGACCACGGCCTCTCACCGTACGCGCGCCTGACAGAGCGGGCGAACTGCGGCGGCAACGGGCTCTGTGCGACCTGCGGCGTCCGGATTCCGGCGGGCGAACCCGACCCGACGCACTGGCACGACCGACTGGCGGCGCGGTTCGGCTACCCGCGCCTCTCCTGTCAGATTCGGATTCGCGGGCCGATGGTGGTCGAACTGGTGGAGGACAAGCGCGTGTGGGGCGGGCGCGAGTGAGTGAGGGCGGCGTCCCGCCGCGACGGCGCGCGGGCTTCGGTCCAGTCCCGTACTGGTCGGCGGCCGACAGGCGAGGTAACCGGGCATGCACTCGCAAGTCGAACGCTCTTGCCCGCCGTGCCGTTATCGTGACGTATGCTAGTCCGTCTCCACCAGTTCGAACACGAGGAGGTCCAGTTCGACGACAACCGAACGACCGGCGAATCACAGACCGAAGACTCGGTCGACAAGGACCCCGAGGAGTACTTCGGGACGGAACTCGACATCGACGCCGACACGTGGGCGACCGTGGAGTACGAGGGCGACCCCGTCCAGCGTCGGGAGGTGACGCTCGACGGCGTCACGGCCGTCTCGGTGCCTGAAGACGTGGATTCCGACGAACGGTCGACCGACGCCGACCTGCCGGGAGCGACGGTTCAAGTACGACACGAAGGGTCCATCGAAGCGTTCGAGAACGCCCGAGTGGTCGAGGCGACCGACTCGAATCCGGACGACGCGTAGCCACCTCTGGACCGGTCGTTGTCCGCGTCCACTCACGCACTGCGACCCACCATCGAATCGGGTCGAGAACGTAGACGGCAACTCGGGCGCTCACTCGCTTCGCTCGTGCGGTGGCGGCGACAGAACGAGTCCGCTCTCCCCGATTTGAACAGATGACAGACGGTCGGACTCGCGATGCTCGTCCGCTGCGACTGTCGTGTTCAAATCGCGTCGAGGAGAGTCCTCACTGCACACGGTGTTCGCAGGCAGAAATCCGCTCGTCCCGATTAACGGGGGGCAAGCCGATCTACAGTCGGCGTGCTCTAACCAGGCTGAGCTAAGAGCGGTCCATCTACTCGTAGCGCCGTGGCAAGACTTAAGAATTACTCATTGGTCGTCGCGGGCCGTCAGAAATCGCTCGGTCGCACGGTCCACGCGCGCTGCGCGGCGCGAGTCGG
>NZ_WPCD01000310.1:0-2583 GCF_009741955.1 Halogeometricum sp. CBA1124
GCCGAGAGCGAGGGCGACGAGGAGGCCGGCGACGGCGAGGCGTCTGGTGGAGGGCACAGTCGAACGATGTTCGGTATCGGGAGAAAAACCTTACCGCTGGGCGACGACTCGCATGATATCTTCGTCCAGGAGTTCGTGGTCGCGGCCGACCTGTTGCTCGTCGTGTTTCGCGCTCGGGCCGGTGACGCGGGCGAACCGGAACCGCTCGTCGAGCGTGCCGCCGAGTTTACCGAGGGCGTCGTCGACGGTGTTCTCGCCCTCTCGGAGGACGAGTGGTTCCTCGTAGTCGACGCCGCGGCCGGGTTTGTCCATGTAGACGCGGATGAGTCCGAGGCGCTCCCACATCGTCTCTTTCAGGCTCTCGAGGCCTTTCTCGGCCTCGGCGCTGATGAAGACGGCCTCGTCGGGGTCGATGTCAAGCTCTCGGAGCTGTTCGTTCACCGTGGGGAGGTAGTTCTCGTCGATGAGGTCCACCTTGTTGACCGTCACCATCGAGGGGAGGTACACCCGGTTGTCCATGATGCCGTCGATGAGTTCGTCGATGGTCAGGTCGCCGCGGATGGTGACGTCGGCGTTGACGTAGCCGTACTCGCGGAGCACGTCCTTGATGGTGTCCGCCTCCAGCGACACGTCGTCGGTCATCGTCACCTGAATGCCGCCCTTGTGCTTCTTCGAGATGGAGAGATTCGGCGGCGTGGTGTCGAGCCGAATCTTGTTCTGGTACAGTTCCTCCTGCAGTCGCTCGTAGCGTTCGAGTTCGAACACCGAGAGCATGAAGATGACGAGGTCCGCCGTCCGCACGACGGAGAGGACTTCCTTCCCGCCGCCGCGGCCGCCGGCGGCACCCTCGATGAGGCCCGGCACGTCGAGAATCTGGATGTTCGCGCCGTTGTAGTGGAGCATGCCGGGGTTGACGTTCAGCGTCGTGAACTCGTACTCGCCGACTTCGCTCTCCGCGTTCGTGAGGGCGTTGATGAGCGTCGACTTGCCGACGCTCGGGAACCCGACGAGTGCGACGGTCACGTCGCCCGTCTTCTCGACGGCGTAGCCGTGACCGCCTCCGCTGGAGGACTGATTCTCCAGTTTCTCTTTTTTCTCCGCGAGTTTCGCCTTCAACCGACCGATGTGCGACTCGGTCGACTTGTTGTACGGCGTGTTCGCGATCTCCTCGCGGAGTTCGTCGATTTCCTCCTCCAGTCCCATCGGCTACTTCTCGGCCACGTACGTCGAAAAAGTTGTTCCTTCGTCCGTCGGCTCGCGCGCACGCGCGAAGACTTCGACACCGTTATCACTCGAACTCGTGAGAGGATGCACGGAGTAGTATGCCCGACCCGTCCAAACTCCGGGACAGTACACAGATAGTCGTTCCGTGTTCCTCGCTGGACGACGTGCGAGACCAACTAGAACGGGAGTTCACGGTGACGGTCTTTCCGGTGAACGGGACGTGCAAGATAATCGGGAGCCCCGTCGAGATAAAGGCCGTCAACCAGTTCCTCACCCGACACGGCGTGACGATTCCCTGACCGGGACGAGCGCCTTCCGAAGCGCTTTGTACGACGCGACACCTACGTGCGGTATGGACGACGCGCCGGGACTCTCCGACCAGTATCGGATGGCAAGCCCGTGGCCGATGTTCGTCGCGCTGGGCATCCCCATCTCCGAAATCGGAATTCTGTTCGACCTCTTCCCCATCGCCGTCGGCGGTCTCCTGTTGTTCTCCGGGAGCGTCGCCGGCATGACGCGGGAGTCCGGCTACGCGGAGACCCCGTGGGGACCGCTCGCCGTCATCGGCGTCGGCCTCCTCGCCCTCGGCGGTGCCTTCCTGTTCACCGCGCTCGACCTACAGACGCGCGGACTCGCAATCGTGACGAGCGGGGTCCTCCTGCTGTTCGGTGCCGTCGTCGGTCACCTGTTCGTGCAGAACCGCGACCCCGGCTACTGACGGCGGCCGGCACCGGCGAACCAACAACCTATTTGATTCCGCACCGAAACGGACGGGTATGGCGAACGAGATATTCGACAGGGAAACCCTGCTCGACCTCACGGTCAACATCATCCCGCTGTTCATCATCGCCTTCTTCGTCGTCGCTTTCGCCGTCTTCCCGGCGTTCGGCGTCGAACCGCTCGCGTCGGCGGTGCAGTTCGGACTGCTCGCCGTCCCGTTCGTGTTCCTCGCCATCCTGACGTACCTCTCGGGGAAGGCCATCGCGGGCGACGAGAAGCGCGCGCCCGTCTACCTGCCCGGACAGGCGACGGTCGAGAACGCGACGACGCTCGAAGAGTACGAAGAACAGGCCGAGGCCGCCGAGGCGGCGGCAGTCGAGGACGACGACGAGAGCGCCGCCGAACTGACCGACGAAGACGACGAATAACGCCGGGCAGCGGTCAGTTCGCCGACCCTTCGTTCGAACCGCCGGACCGTTCCCGAACCTTTCATTACGCTCCGTTCCTCAATCACAGCCATGCAGGTTAACGGACAGCTCGCACTGACGATTCTCATGGGGGTCTTCCTCGTGGTCGTCGCCGCGTGGCTCGCGCGGGTCGAAAACTGGCGCACGTACACACCGCTCGCGGGGGGCGGGG
>NZ_WPCD01000043.1:0-19458 GCF_009741955.1 Halogeometricum sp. CBA1124
GGCGCGGCGTTCTTCGAGACGCACCTCGTGGACTACGACCCGTGTTCGAACTACGGCAACTGGGCGTACGTCGCCGGCGTCGGCAACGACTCGCGCGACCGGGCGTTCGACGTACTCGAACAGGCGCGCACGTACGACCCCGACGCGAGGTACGTCGAGCGGTGGGTCCCCGAACTGGCGGCGGTGCCGCCGGCGTACGCGCACGAACCCTGGCGGATGGACGCCGCCGAGCAGGATTCGTTCGGCGTCGAACTCGGCGTCGACTACCCCGAACCGATGGTCCGACTCGACTCGTAGCGGCGCGCGGTTACGGGCTACTCCACTCGTCCTCGTCGGCGGTCAACGCGACGCCCGCGACGAGGACGGTGACGAGGAGGAACGCGACGAGTGCCAGTCGCGGGATGGTCAACAGGCCGCCGAGCATCGGGTACTGAATCGCCGCACACCCGCCGCCGAGCGAACACGTCCCCCCGACGGACGGGAACACCTGGAGGTACACGTGGTACGAGGAGACGACGAGGCCGAACAGCGAGAGGGGGAGCGCGGTCCGGTAGACGCCCGCGCGGTCCTCTATCGCGGCGACGCCGAGGACGACGACGAGCGGGTACATCAGGATGCGCTGGTACCAGCAGAGTTCGCACGGGACGAGCCCGAGTCCGAGGCTGAAAAAGAGGCTCCCGACGGTGGCGACGGCAGCCACGAGCGTCGAGAGTGCGAGAACGCCGCGTGTCGAGGACGCCATGTTCGCACGGCCGCGTGCCGATGGCTTGAACGTGTCGGCGCCGGTCGTCTCGTGTCGGCGTCGCTCAGTCGTCGTCGCGCAAGCCGACGTCGGGGAGGAACGTCGAGAGCGACCGCTCGCCGTCTTCACTCGCGGCGCGTTCGGCGTAGACCTGCAGCGACGAGGAGGCGGCGAACCCGACTGCGACGAGGAACGCGTAGCCGATGCCGGGGACGAGCGAGAAGGGGAACAGCCCGGACCACGCGAGAGCCACGACGAGCATCGACAGGCCGGACAGGCCCAGGTAGTACACCGACCACGAACTCACCCGCCGGTCGGTCGCCCCGTCGAGAAACGAGTCGAGTTCGTCGGCCAACGGCGTCAGCGAGATGGTCCCTCTGTCCCGGTCGTAGACGACGACGCCCACGTCGTCGAGTTTCGGCAGGTGGGTCTGGTGGAGCGACGTGTAGACTCGCTTTCGCTGTTTGTACGTCAACTCCTCGCGGTCGATGCCGTTCTCCATTGCGGCGACCGCTCTGGACAGGTCGCGAACGGACACCGTCTCTTCGGTCTCTCGAAGGTAGTCGAGAACCAGTCGACGACGACGGTTACTCAACATCGAGTAGATGTCGTCCTTCGAGAGTGTCCTGGCTTTTTCGTCCGCTAACACACGTCGTACGCTCACCTCATTGACCCTCCCCGCCAGCTACGTCCACATATTCTGTCTGATGATATAAACAATCCCCTCTCGTGAGAGGACTGCTCACCCGGACCACCGTGGACGGCTCATAGCTGACGCTCCGCTTGTACGAGTAAAACACTACTGGTCCGGACGTTGCTCGGTCGCGAATCGGAGAGTTGCTCGCTGATTCGAATCTCGTGGTCGCGTTCCGTCTCACTGAACCGAGAGACACGGAAGCCTCTCGGAGGATTGGTTCGTCAGAAGCATGCTCGGTAGGGGATTTGAACCCCTGTCCTCGGCTCGAAAGGCCAAGATGATTGGCCGGACTACACCAACCGAGCCTGCATGCTATCGTGGTGGGCTGATTCGTTTAAAGATTCCGTTACGGGTCGGGTTCGGGAGTGTGTCTCTTACTCGCCCTCGAACTCGGGGTCCCGGTCGCCCATGAACGCGGTCATCCCCTCCATCAGGTCGTCCGTGGCGAACAGGAGGCCGAACGCCTGCGCTTCGACCTCCAGTCCGGCGTCGGTGTCCTCCCAGCCGTTGTGCATGGCGCGCTTGGTGTAGCGCTGGGCGATGGGCGGTCCCTGTGCGAACTGCTTCGCGTACTCGAAGGCGCGCGCTTCGAAGTCGTCGTTGTCGACGACTTCGTTGACGAAGCCGTAGTCGGCCATCGTCTCCGCCTCGTAGCGGTCGGCGGTGAAGATTATCTCCTTGGCGCGGCCGGTGCCGACGATACGCTGGAGGCGGACGGTGCCGCCCCATCCGGGGAGGAGGCCGAGGTTGTGTTCGGGCTGGCCGAACTCAGAGCGCTTCGTGGCGATGCGGAGGTCGGCGCACATCGACAGTTCCATCCCGCCGCCGAGGCAGTAGCCGTCGATGCCGGCGACGACCGGCTTGTCGCACTCTTCGAGTTTACCGAACGTCTGCTGGCCCTTCCGCGAGAGTTCCGTCCCGACGTTGGGGTCGCCCGCGCCGCCGGCCATGCTCTGGATGTCCGCACCGGCGGAGAACGCCCGGTCGCCCGCCCCCGTGATGAGTACGGCCCGCACGTCGTCGTCCGATTCGAGGGCGTCGATGGCTTCGGACAGTTCGTCCATCAGTTCGCCGCTGATGGTGTTCATGCGGTGCGGTCGGTCGAGCGTGACGTGGCCGACGGCGTCTCGAACTTCGACCTCGATGTCGTTGAAGTCGAATGCCTCGTCGGTCTCCTCGCCGCCGTCACCGTAGAAGCCGGACCCCGACGCGGCGAGTTCGCGGAGGTAGTCCACGGCCTCGTAGCGCGCTTCGCCGGTCTCCTCGTGGAGGTCGTCCAGCGTCTCCACGAGCGTCTCAATACCGGCGCCGTCGGCCATCTTCGCCGGGCCGTCGGAGAAGCGCCCGCCGAGCTTGACGGCGCGGTCGATGGCCTCGGGGTGGGCGACGTCGTTCCCGACCAGACCGGCCACCTCGTTCGCCATCACGGCGAGTAAGCGGTTCTCGACGGCCTCGCTGCCCTCGTCATGCGGGACCTGCGCGCCGTCGCCGTCCTCGTAGTCGTAGAAGCCCTTCCCGGTCTTCTGCCCGAGGTCGCCCGCTTCGACCTTCTGTTCGAGGAGCGGACACGGCTCGTAGGCGTCGCCCAGTACGTCGTGCATGTACTCCAGCACGTGGTAGCCGACGTCGATGCCGACGTAGTCCGCGAGTTCGAAGCTCCCCATCGGGATGCCCATGTCGTACTTCGTCGTCGAGTCGACCTCCGCCATCGTCGCGTCGCCAGACTCGACGATCCAGGCCGCCTCGTTCATCAGGGGGACCAGCACGCGGTTGACGATGAAGCCGGGACTGTCCTTGCGGACGCGGACGGGGGTCTTCCCCATCGCTTCGGCGAGGTCCTCGACGACGGCCAACGTCTCGTCGGCGGTGTGTTCGCCGGCGATGACCTCGACGAGTTCCATCCGGACCGGGGGGTTGAAGAAGTGCATCCCACAGAAGCTCTCCGGTCGCTCCGTCACCTCCGACAGTTCGGTGATAGAGAGACTGGAGGTGTTCGTCGCGAAGACGGTGTGGTCGGGGGCGGCCGCCTCCAACTCCGTGTAGACGTCCTTCTTGATGTCCATCTTCTCGGGGACGGCCTCTATCACGACGTCCGCGTCGGCGACGGAGTCGGCCACGTCCACGTACGTCGTCACGCGTTCGAGGGCGGCGTCGGCCTCGTCGTCCGATATCTGGTCCTTCTCGGCGAGTTTGCCGAGCGACCACTCTATCTGGTCGTAGCCGTTCTGGACGAACTCCTCGTTGATGTCGCGCAGATGAACCTGATAGCCGGCGAGGGCGGCCACCTCGGCGATGCCGTGGCCCATGTTCCCCGCACCGAGAACCGTGATAGTGTTGATATCGTCTAACTCCATACACCGATTCTCGGATGCGAGGCGTTTCAACGTTTCCCTCGTGAATAGTGGAAACTCTTATTGCGTTTATTCATGGTTTTTCGTCTCGGACGGCGGCGCGGCCGAGAGACTATTCTCGCTGGAGACCTCCGTTCGACCCGAGTACACCGTGACCGACGACGCAGTGGCCGTCCTCCGAACGGACCCCGTGATGCGCAGGGTGGTAGACAGCCACGAACCCTACACCGAACCGGACTGGTCGGCGTTCGAACGCCTCTGCGTCGCCGTCGTCAACCAGCGAATCTCGACGGCGAGTGCGGCGGCGGTTCGAGGGCGCGTGTTCGACGACGTGCTGGACGGCGACGTGACGCCCGAGTCGGTACTGAACGCCGACGAGGACGCTCTGCGGGACGCCGGCCTCCCGGCGTCGAAGGTGGGCTACCTGCGGAACGTCGCCGAGGCGTTCGAGGCGGACGACCTCACGAGGGAGTCGCTGGCCGACCTGTCGAACGAGGCGGTCAGGGCGCGTCTCACGGAGATACCGGGCGTGGGCGACTGGACGGCCGACACGTTCCTCATCTTCGTCCTCGACCGGCCGGACGTCCTCCCACTCGGTGACCTCGCGGTCCGGCGCGGCATCGAACGACTGTACGCCGACGGCGACGACCTGACGCGGGCGGAGATGCGCGGGTGGCCGACGCGTGGCGGCCGTACCGGTCGCTGGCGACGCGGTACGTCTGGGCCGCGTACGAGGCGGCGCGCTGAGGCGACGCGAGGACTCGGTCGGCGGACGGTCAGTCCACGGCCCGCCACAGATACCGCGAGGCGATGCTCCGGTACGGTCGCCACGCCTCGGCGCGTTCGACCATCGCCGACCGGTCGTCCGCGTCTATCCCGTACAGTTCGGCCATCGCCTTCCTGATTCCTAGGTCCTCGACGGGGAACACGTCCTCGCGGCCGAGGACGAAGATGAGGTACATCTTCGCCGTCCAGTCGCCGACGCCGCGAATCTCGGTGAGGCGGGCGACGACGTCCGCGTCGCTCAGGTGCGCCATCCCGTCTCGGGTCAGGTCGTCCGTCTGGAACGCCTCGGCGACGTTGCGAACGTACGAGACCTTCTGCGAGGAGAGGCCGACGTCGCGGAGTGCGTCCTCGTCGGCGGCCAGCATCGCCGCCGGCGTCACCTCGAAGCGGTCGAACAGGCGCTCCCGGATGGCGGCGGCCGACTGCGTCGATAGCTGCTGGTTGACGATAGAGACGACGAACCGCTCGAACTCGTCCTCGGCGGGTTCGACGGCGAGTTCGCCGTGTTCGGCGACGAGTTCGGCGAGTCGCTCGTCGTTCCGTATCGGGTCCATCGGGGAGTGCTGCGTCCCGGGGAGAGAAAGGGTCGTCGCTCCCGGAACGCCGCGCGGGTCGGTTACTCTTCGAGGAGTTGCTCGTCGTCGTCGCCGCCGCTCCCGCCCTCGTCGACGCGGCGGCGCACGTCCACCCGGTAGTGCTGGAGGATGTCGCGCCCGAGGAGGAGGGGGTAGTCCATGTGCGACCGGTCCTCGACGCTCGCGGTGACGGTGTGTTGCGTCCCCGCGATGCCGATGACGAGGTCCACGACGGGGCGGGCCCTCCCGCCCTTCGTCGACCCCGACTTCACGCGCGTCATGCTCTTGATGGGGCCGGCACCGATTTCGGCGGCCAGCGAGGTGTCGATGCTCGTCCGCGTCGCGCCGGTGTCGGACTTGGCGTACGCCTGCGTGGACCCGCTGGTCCCCGAGACGACGACTTCCTCGATGTAGCCGATGAGGGGCATCTCGCCGTCGGGACCGGGGTCGATGCGCGGCATGCTCCGCGGTTCGGAGTCGTCGAGGGTGGCCGCGAGGTCCTCGACGCGGGACTGTTCGACGGTGCCGCCCGCCTGTTCGATGGCGACTTTGGCGATGAACGGCGCCGGCGACCGGTTGGTCGCCTTGTAGAGCCCCTTGAACCCGGCCGTCGGGTTCACCTCGAGGACGAACCAGCCGTCGTCGCCCTCGATGAGGTCCACGCCGACGTAGTCCAGTTCCATCACTTCGGCGGCGTACAGAGCCGTCTCGCGGGCCTCCTCGGGCATCTCGTCCGTCGCGTTCAGCACGTCGCCGCCGAGGGCGACGTTCGTCCGCCAGTCGCCCTCCGGCGCGTACCGGTACATCGCGCCGATTATCTCGCCGTCGACGATGTAGACGCGCAGGTCGCGGTGGTGTTCGTCGTCGCGTTCGATGAGGTCCTGCAGGAACGCCTGTCGGTTGCCGACCTTGGGGTTGACCGCCTCCGTGAGGTCCACCTTCCACGTGCCGCCGCCGTGCGTTCCGATGGCGGACTTGTAGACGCCGACGTCGCCGAAGCGTTCGCGGCCCTGGTTCAGCCGGTCGTTGGAGAGAGCGAGGAGAGCGTCCGGCACTTTGATGTTCCAGTTCGCCAGCGTCGCTGCGGTCGCGAACTTGTGGATGGCCGTCAGCACCGCCGACGGCTGGTTCAGCATCGGGCGGATGCGCTCGAACGTCGTCGCCAGTCCGAGCAGTTCGGCCGGTTCCTCCGTGTTCGACAGGAGGAGGCGGTTCGCGATGATGTCCACTTCGGGTTCGACCGTCACGTCGCCGTCCTCGATACTGATCGCCGTGTTCTCCCGCCGAAGCCAGACGCCCTCGTGCCCCAGGTCGTCGACCGCGTTCAAGATAGCCTTCGTCTCCTTGCTGTTGTGCAGAGACAGCACGCCGACACGAACAGAATCGCCATCGCCAGACATATCCGAACGTAACAGGGGCGGGTTTCAAAGTAATGCCGGTGTCTCGCCGTCGGCGACGGTCGGTCGACGGCGTCAGGGAGCGTTGCGGACGTTTATATACTCCGGTGTACGAGGACCGGTATGGGTGACGATGGGGCCTTCACGTACAACGGCGGGAAGGTCGCACAAGGTGAGACGCAGAACATTCGCTACGGCATCAGTGAGACGTATCTCGGCGACCCGGTTCGCATCCCCGTCACCATCATCAACGGCGAACGGGACGGGCCGACGGCGTTCCTCTCTGCGGCCGCACACGGCGACGAACTCAACGGCATCGAGGTGGTGCGCGAGGTGGCCCACGAGTGGGACCTCTCGGACCTCGCGGGAACGCTCGTCTGTATGCCCGTCCTCAACGTGCCGGCCTTCCTGGCCCAGCAACGCTACCTCCCCATCTACGACCGGGACCTGAACCGCTCGTTCCCCGGCCGCGAGGACTCCACGAGCGCGAAGCGGATGGCCGCACGCATCTTCGACAACTTCATCGCGCCCTGCGACTTCGGTATCGACTTCCACACCTCGACGCGGGGCCGGACGAACATGATTCACGTCCGCGCCAACATGGAACACAAGGGGAGCGCGCGACTCGCGCAGGCGTTCGGGTCGCACGTCATCATCGCGGGCGAGGGGTCCTCCGGGATGCTCCGGACGGAGGCGACGGCCGTCGGCGTCCCGGCCATCACCGTCGAGATGGGCGAGGCCCACCGGTTCCAGCGAGAACTCATCGACGAGGCCCTGGCGGGCGTCGAGAGCGTCTTCGCGGAGTACGGGATGTACGACGCCACCGCCGTCCGGTGGCCCGGGTGGCGGACCGTCATCGACGACGCGAGCGAGAAGACGTGGATTCGCGCGGAGGCGGGCGGCATCGTGGACATGCACCACGACCGCGGCGCACTCGTCCACGAGGGCGACCGCATCTGCACCATCACCAACCCGTTCAAAGACGACAACGTGACCATCGAGGCACCGTTCACCGGCCTCCTCGTCGGCGTCTTGGAGAACCCGGTCGTCTACCCGGGGAACCCGCTGTGTCACCTCGTGGAACTCGAGGAACACGTCCGCCGCGTCGTCGAACGCGAACAGTCGCCCGACGGACACACGCTCAGGGCCTGACGCCTCTGCGGCGGCGACGCCGACCGGCCGCCCGCGAGCCGAAATACGTACTGTCGACCGGGTAAATCTCCCACCGACGCGTCCCACTTCGCGGCACAGTCTGCCGATTCGTTGCATCCCCCGTCGGCCGTACACGTAAGTTCTATACTACCGCGCTCCCGAGGTTCACGAGAGCATGAGTCAGTCTTACAATCGAGGCCTCATCGAGGACTTCGGCCGATGGAAGGAGTTCTCCGCGGGGATGTGGGCCTGGATTTTCCACAAGTTCACCGGCTGGGTGCTGGTGGGATATCTCTTCACCCACATCGCCGTCCTCTCGACGGCGCTGACGGGCGCGACGGCGTACACCGAGACGATACAGACGCTCGAAAGTCTGCTCGTGGTCCGCATCCTCGAAGTGGGCCTGCTGGCGGTGGCCGTCTTCCACATCCTCAACGGTCTCAGACTGCTCCTCGTCGACCTCGGCGTGGGGCTGCACGCACAGGACAAGAGCTTCTACGCGTCGTTAGTGCTGACCGGCGTCATCGTCGTCGCCAGCGTCCCGACGTTCGTGGCAGGGGTGTTCTGACGATGGCGGAACACTACTCCTCGTTCGAACGCGGCGGCCGCCGGTGGCTCTGGCAGCGACTGACGGCCGCGTTCCTCGTGGTCGTCCTCGCGTTCCACTTCTTCCTGCTTCACTTCGTCCACCACGCGGACGAGGTGACGTTCGCCATGTCGTCGGCGCGGATGGAGCAGTGGACGTACTACTCGCTGATGATACTGTTCCTCGTCACCGCGACGTTCCACGGCGTCAACGGCGTCTACAACGCGCTGGTGAACCAGGGCATCGAGGGCACGCGGAAGACCGCCGTCAAGTGGACGTTGGTCGCCGCGAGCGTCCTCCTCGTCGTGCAGGGCATCCGAACGGCAAACGAGTGGGCGGGAATCGCTCTCCTCCCCTTCTAACATGAGTACGCAAGTTCCCGAACAAGTCGAAGACGAATCGTCCGCGGACACCGAGTCGCAGTCCGTCCCCCAGCAGCGCCGCATGGAGAAGAAGCGGGAGAAGGCGGCCGAGCGCGAACGCCAACGGCAGGCCGAAGAGGCCGAGAAGGCGCTGAGCGACGAGGACACGTACCTCCTGAAGGTGTTCCGGTACGACCCCGAGATAGCGGGCAAACAGGAACCTCGCTTCGACGACTTCCACGTCCCTTACCACAAGGGGATGACCGTCCTCGACGCGTTGATGTACGCGCGGGACAACTACGACTCCAGCCTGACGTTCAGACACTCCTGCCGGCAGGCCATCTGCGGGTCGGACGCGCTGTTCGTCAACGGGTCGCAGCGACTCGGCTGCAAGACGCAGTTGTCGGACCTCGAGGAACCCGTCCGCATCGAACCGCTCCCCCACCAGGAGGTCGTGAAAGACCTCGTCGTGGACATGGAGCACTTCTACGACCAGATGGAGGCCGTCGAGCCGTACTTCCAGACGAACGACCTGCCGGACGGCGAACTCGAAGAGCAGCGCCAGTCCCGGGAGAACCGCGAGAAGATCAAGATGTCCACGCGATGCATCTGGTGCGGCGCCTGCATGTCTTCGTGTAACATCGCCGCGGGCGACAACAAGTACCTCGGCCCGGCGGCCATCAACAAGGCCTACCGCTTCACGATGGACGAACGCGAGGGCGAGGACATGCAGCAGCACCGGATGGAGATTCTCGAACAGGAGCACGGCGTCTGGCGCTGCCAGACGCAGTTCTCCTGCACCGAGGTGTGTCCGAAGGACATCCCCCTGACGGAACACATCCAGGAACTGAAGCGCGAAGCGGTCAAGAACAACCTGAAGTTCTGGTGAACGGGCAACCCTCAAGTTCAGCCAGTCCTAACCCACGATAATCATTCACACCATGCACGAACACGACGTTATCGTTGTCGGCGCGGGCGGCGCGGGTCTCCGCGCGGCCATCGCGGCACAAGAGGAAGGAGCCGACGTGGCTATCGTCTCGAAGCTCCACCCCGTCCGGAGTCACACGGGCGCGGCCGAGGGCGGCATCAACGCCGCCCTCCGCGAGGGCGACTCCTGGGAACAGCACGCTTACGACACGATGAAGGGGTCGGACTACCTCGGCGACGCCCCCGCAATCGAGACGCTCTGTCAGGACAGCCCCGACGAGGTCATCCAGCTCGAACACTGGGGGCTCGCGTTCTCCCGCGACGACGACGGCCGGGTCAGTCAGCGACCGTTCGGCGGGATGTCGTTCCCGCGGACGACGTACGCCGGCGCGGAGACGGGGCACCAGCTCCTGCACACGATGTACGAACAGTTGGTCAAGCGCGGAATCGAGGTGTACGACGAGTGGTACGTCACGCGCCTGGCCGTCTCCGACGAGGACGACCCCGAAGAGCGGACCTGCCACGCGTCGTCGCCTACGACATCCAGTCCGGCGAACTGTCGGCGTTCCACGCGCGGAACGGCGTCATCCTCGCCACCGGCGGCCCCGGACAGGTGTTCGACCACACCACGAACGCCGTCGCCAACACCGGCGACGGCCCGGCGATGGCCTACCGCGCGGGCGTCCCGATGGAGGACATGGAGTTCATCCAGTTCCACCCGACGACGCTCCCCTCGACGGGCGTGCTCATCACCGAGGGCGTCCGCGGGGAGGGCGGTATCCTCTACAACGAGGAGGGCGAGCGCTTCATGTTCGAGTACGGCTACGCGAACAACGACGGCGAACTCGCCTCCCGCGACGTGGTGTCGCGCGCGGAACTCACCGAGGTGAACGAGGGCCGCGGTATCGAGGACGAGTACGTCCACCTCGACATGCGCCACCTGGGCGAGGAGCGCATCATCGACCGACTGGAGAACATCGTCCACCTCTCGGAGGACTTCGAGGGCGTCGACCCCCTCGAGGAGCCGATGCCCGTCAAGCCCGGCCAGCACTACGCCATGGGCGGCATCGAGACGGACGAGAACGGCGAGACGTGTATCACGGGGCTGTACGCCGCGGGCGAGTGCGCGTGCGCGTCCGTGCACGGGTCGAACCGACTCGGCGGGAACGCGCTTCCCGAACTCATCGTGTTCGGCAAGCGCGCTGGCCACCACGCGGCGGGCCGTGACCTCGGCGAGGCGAAGATAGAGACCGGCCAGCGCGGCGACTGGGAAGTCGGCGAAGTGGACACGCCCGTCGAACCCGGCGACGTCTCCGCACCCGGCGAGGACGTCGTCGCGGACGGCGGGGCGGCGGCGGGATCGCTCTCGGGCGACGAGTACGTCCAGCGCGCCCTCGACGCCGAACGCGAACGCGTCGAGTCGCTCCTCGAGAAGGACGACGGCGTCCAGCACGCCGAGATTCGCGCCGAGGTGCAGAAGTCGATGACGCGGCACGTGAACGTGTTCCGCGAGGAGGAGGGACTGAAGCAGGCGCTCCGCGACATCCGGCACGCGCGCGAGAAGTACGAGGACGTCTACGTCGCCGACAAGTCGCGCACGTTCAACACGGACCTCATCCAGACCATCGAGACGCGGAACATCCTCGACACCGCGGAGGCCATCACGCTCGGCGCGTTGGCCCGCGACGAGTTCCGCGGCGCCCACTGGCGCAAGGAACATCAGGAGCGTCGCGACGAGACGTGGCTGAAGCACACGATGCTGTCGTGGAACGACGGCAAGCCGGAACTGTGGTACCGACCGGTCGTCCTCGAAGGCGAGAACAAGACGTACGAACCGAAAGTCCGAAGCTACTGACTCGGTTCGCCGACTGACTCGTTCACGCGTTTTCCCGCGGTACCGACTCCGAGGGCGCGACACCGTGTGTCGCACGACGGCGGACCGGCCGGATGCCGGCGGCACCCGTCGTCTCCGCCGCGGGTTCCCAACGGCTATTTATTCGACCCCGACGTACGTTCGAGCGGAAGGGTGGCTCAGTGGTAGAGCAATAAATTTCCGGCAGCGGCCCTCGTACGGTCGCCCCGGGTTTACGGCTTCGCGTGGTTCGACTCCCGCCCCTTCCACTCCAGCGGTCGGACGTAAATCTCGTCAGAAGTCGAAAACAGTCGGTCGAAAACGCCGCTCGTCGCCGACGAACGTTCCTGAGGATTCGGCGGTTCGAGGCTCTGAGGCGCGCTTTCGACGGAACTGTCCCCGACGAGTTTCGACGATTGACGTGGAGTGATTTTATTATCGTCGAACCCATCGCACAGACAACGACTATGCAAGGGACTGTTCAATCGTCGCCCGCCGCAGGGACGGACGCCGTCGCCGTTCCCGCGGAACTCGAATCGCCGCGCGCGAAACTCGTCTACCTCTTCCTCTCGACGCGGGGAGAATCGTCCGTGAGCGAACTGCAGAAGGGATTGGAGATGAAGAAAATCTCCCTGTACAGCATCCTGGGGACTGTGTAAGCGGGGACTCGTTCACCAGGACGCCGAGCGGTACCGTATCGCCTGAGCGGCAGGTTCGCGGCTCTCAGGTGTTCCGCGGCGAGCGTGCTTGTCTCACCTCGGCGCCGTCTCGAACCATATCCTCACAGCTCGGACAGACGCGCGGGTGGTCCATGCCGTCCGGGGCGAAAACCCGGGCGTACGCCGTCGTGACGAAGGAACCACAGTTCTGACATTCGGGCATGGCGTTTGAGTGACGATAGTTTTTTGTGATAAACTTTCTGCCGTCTCGCCTCAAAGGAGACTGAGTATCAATCCAAGCGCGAGGAGAGCGAACAGTATCGCCAGCACGGCAGCGAAGAACCTGTCTGACCCGTCCATGGGCGGACATACGCGGAGCGGTGGCTTACCGCTATCGGGGACTCGCGGCCGCTGCGAACGAGTATCCGAATCGACACGAATCGCGGGCACTCGGAAGTTGTTTGTCTCAGGACGCCATGGGTGGTGCCGAATGAGTCGTCTCGCACCCCGAACGCTCTGTGTCGTCGCGGTGGTCCTCCTCGCCACCGTTCTCGGCGCTGCGGCCCCCGGAGCCGCTCAATCGACACAGACCGTCGCCGGGACGCAACTCGCTCCCGACGACGTCTCCCTCCGCATCGACATCCGTGAGAACACCTCGGCCGTCTGGGAGGTGGAGTACCGTATCCTCCTCGACGACGAGAACGCGACGTCGGCGTTCGAGTCCGTCAAGGAGGACGCGCAGAACAACGAGACCCAGTTCACCTCCGAGTTCCACGACCGGATGGACGCCACGGCGCGGACGGCGGCGAACGCAACCGGCCGCGAGATGGACGTACGGAACGTGTCGGTCACCGTCTCGCGCCAGCAACTCCCGCAAGAGTACGGCGTCGTGACCTACCGGTTCGTCTGGACCAACTTCGCCGTCGTCGACGCGACGGGATGCGGGCCGGCGACGCCCTCGAAGGCCTGTTCCTCGACGAGCAGACGTCGCTACTCGTGACGTGGCCCGAGGGGTACACCGCCGAAGACGTGCGCCCGGACCCCGACGACAGGCGGACGCGGACCGTCGTCTGGAACGGTCCGTTCGACTTCGGGTCGGGCGAACCGTCGGTGACGCTCACCCCCCGGACGGACGCCGTGGCGTCGACCGAGGCGACGGACGACTCGGCGGCGACGACCGGTGGCGGCGGCGACACCGCGGAGTCGGCCGACTCGGGGGGCTCGAACCCCTGGTTCGTCGGCGTGAGCCTGTTGCTCGTCGTCGCCGTCGTCGGCGGCGGGTGGCTGTTCTACCGCCGCGGGGACTCGCCGTTCGACCGCCCGCACTCGGACGACGGCGACGGCGGAACCGCGACGACGGTGGCTTCGTCGACCGGTTCGACCGCCGGTCGGTCCGAACTCACCGGGGCCGCCGACGAGGGCGAGGAGAGTACCGACGAGGCCACCGCGGACGCGGAGGCCGGAGGCGGGTCGGAGGCGACGCCGACCGAGGGCGAGACGACCGGAACGGCCGACGACGCCGGTGCCGACGACGCGGCGGCCGACGACACGCCGCCGTGGGAGGACGAACTCCTCAGCAACGAGGAACGCGTGCTGGCACTCATCGAACACGAGGGGGGACGCCTGAAGCAACAGGAGGTCGCGGGCACGCTCGATTGGACCGACGCGAAGACGAGTCAGGTGGTGCGGAAGATGCGCGACGAGGACCAACTCGACGCGTTCCGTCTCGGCCGCGAGAACGTGCTCGTCCTCCCCGACGAAGACGGCGAGGGCGAATTGGTATAAATATGTTTCGACTGTTCACGGTATCGGTTCGTCACCGAGGGAGTGAATCGATAGACGGCGGCGACCGTAAAACGTCGTTGACTCGGCTCAATTCGACGCGAGCGTGTGCAGTATATAGGTGCGTGGCGGACGGAGAGAGAGGTAGAATGAGACGGGCCGTTACGTTCGCTATGGTGTTGGTCCTCCTCGTAGCGTCGGTTCCGGCGGGGATGGCCGCCGCGGCGACACCGACCGGACCGGCCGACGGTGCCGGCGTGGCCGCCGCCCAGGAGACGACCGAGACGGCGACTGCCAACTCGACCGAGTCCGACGCCGAGGGCGACGCCGCCGAGGGCGACGACGCCTCGTCGGGCGGAATCGCACCGGGGGCGCAACTCGCCGGCGTCCTCGCCGTCCAACGGGCGGAGATAGACAGCGAACTCGACAGCCGGTCGTTCGAGGCGCAGGTCACGTCGGCGAAGACCAACCGCTCGAAGGCGCGAGTCGTGTCGAATCACGTGAACCAGACGCAGACTCGACTCGACGACCTTCGCTCGCGGTTGGCGGAGTTGAAGTCCGCGCGGCGCGAGGGGAACCTCTCAGAGGGACGCTACCGTGCGCAGGCGGCCCACCTCGCCGCCGAGATTCGCTCGCTCCAGCGCCTCGTCGACCAGACGCGAGACGTGGCAGTCGAACTCTCGCCCGAGGCGCGCCAGTCGAGCGGTATCGACGAGGCGCGGTTCGAGCGACTCAGAAACGATACGCAGAACCTCTCGGGGTCCGAGGTGTCCGAAATCGCCCGGGAGGTGGCCGGATCGAACGTCGGCAACGGACTCGCCCGCGGCGTCGACGAGGACCGACGCGGTGAACGCGGCCCGCCGGACCGCGCCGAGGGCGAATCGGAGTCGCCCGGGAACGCTGGAAACGCGACTGCGCGGGGCGACGGCAACGAGTCGGACGCCCCCGGCAGGTCCGAGAACGCGCCCGGCCGGGACGACGGCAACGAGTCTGAACTCCCCGGAAACAGCGGAGACGCACCCGGCCGAGACGACGACGTGCAGACAGACGTGAACCGACCGGGTGAGAGCGGACCCGGCGCGCCGGGCGAGTCCGGAGACGCCCCCGGCAAGTCTGCGGACGCCCCTGGTCGCTCCGACGCGACGAACCGTAGCGACGACAACTCCACGGAGACGGATACGGCGGCAGACACAGAGGCCACGACGGAAACCGAGACGACGACAGAGACGGACGCGACCACCGACTCCGAGACTGCGACAGAGACGGATACGGCTGGAGACGCCGAACCGACCGTCGATTCCGCGACGGCGACGACCGTCGAGGCGGACGACGAGACGGTGACCGACACGACCCGGACGACGACGACGGACGGCATTTTCGCGACGTTCGTAGCGGTAAACGTCGTGTAGAGCGCCTCTCCCGCACCGGACCGACGTGTGCTCAATTTTGATAGTCAGGGAGATAGAACTATACTTCCGCGGGTACTCGGCGCGAACGAGCATGGAGTACGTGTATCCGGTGGGCGGACTCTTTCTCGGCGCGAGTCTGGTCGCCGTGAGCGTGTTCACCGCCTTCGTCTACACGCCGTACACGTCCTCTCGAATCGACTCCGCCGTCACCGCGTTCACCGGTATCACTCTCCAACTCGGCGACTTCGTCGCCGTGTCGTCCGCGACGGCCATCCTGTTCGACCTGTTGGCGACGCAACTCGGGCTGACGTATCCGCTCGTCGTCCCGTTTCTGTTCGGCTACGTCGTCACGCACATCACCGTCTACTACTCGTGTCTCCGCATCACCGACGTGCAGAGCGAACCGCTGGACCCGAGCGTCGACATCCGGCAGAACCCGATGAAACTCGTCGCTCTCTCCATCCCGGGGGCACTCATCCTCCTCGCCCCGCGCGACAGCGACACGACGCGCTGACAACACGAGCGTCCGTGTCTGACGCGGGGCGTCGTCGGTAAAACGGTTGTTTGAGTATTCGCCGTGGTTATGTCACCGGCAGTCGTAGCAGGAGATGCGCCGCCCGTGGTGCCGACGCGGCGGCCGACGCGTTCGGCCGCCGGCCCCCTCCCCCGCTGACGTTCGGCCCTCCCCCGGTTCCGAGACGCGTCTCGCCCCTCCAGGACGTGTTTCGACCACTTCGCGCGCCGCCCGGTGCGGCCACCTCTCCTGCAATCGTTCCGAAGAGTCAGAACAGTTCGTCCACTTGCCGTCGAGTCGAGTCGACGCTCCCGGAGTTGTCGACGGTCCGGTGTCGGCGTTCGAGCGGTTCGAACCGGTCGCGAAAACTGCAGGTAGACGTCGAAGTCGGCGTCGCTCTCGTCGTCTTCGCGGGCGGCGATACGCTCCCGAACGACCGCCGCGTCGCACACGACTCGAACCACGTCCAACGGCGCGCCGACGGCATCGGCGAGGGCGGCGGCGCGTTCCCGGTCCGCGCGCGTTCTGAACGTCGCGTCGAGGACGGCGTCGGTCCCGTCCTCCACGCGCCGGCGCGCACGCGAGAAGAGTTCCTCGTACACCGACTCGCGTTCCTCGGGCGTGTACGCGGGATCCGCGTACAGTTCCTTGCGCACCACGTCGGTTCGGAGCAACGTCGCGTCCAGTCGGTCGGCTATCCGCTCGGACACCAGCGTCTTGCCGACGCCCGGCAGGCCACAGACGACGACGAGACGCCCCGTCGCTCCCTCGGTCACCGACCGTCCCGTGGCGCCGCCCCGTTCGCCGGCGGACTCCGCGCCGCGTCCTTCGTCCATCGTCTCACACGGGTGCTTGCGGCACCAGCATATCAACGTGTGGAAACCGCGGCGGTCGAACCCGAGCGGGGTCGCCTGCTCTCCAACGTAAATTTCATATCCACAATGTCTGGAAAAGATACTTCCCGCTGGAGTCAGAAGGGCAACGCGAGTGACTCACAGTGGAACTTCGCCCGACAGACTTCATGATACTCGACCGGCTCCGTGAGGGTCGGAACGTCGGTGCGAACCTCGCGCTCGAACTCGACCGAAACCGCGGCTACGTCAACAATCAGCTGTCGAAACTCGCGTCGCTCGAACTCGTCCGCCGCGTCGGTCCGAGCGAGAACGGCGGGCTGTACGAACTCACCGAGAAGGGTGACCTCGCCGTCACCTACCAGAACCTCTACAAGGACGACTCGGTGGACTTCGAGTCGCTGTTGAACGAGAAGCTAACGACCACCCGGAACGCCGAGCCGAACGTGGAAGCGGCCGAGGAGTGAGAGGAGAGTTCGCCCCCCGTCCGACGCCACACTCACGCTACCTCGAACTCGCCCGTGTGAGAGATCGTAACCTCGTATCCAGCGTACTGAAATCGAACCCAGCCGTCGACGAACGGTCCGTCGGCGCGTCCGAACAACTTGTCGAGAGACTCCGTGTCGACGCAGTCTTCGAGCGGTGGGAGTTCGAACGGTTCGACACCCTCTCGCCGTGAGATTTCGGTCACGAGCTGAATACTGAGTGGTGTCTGCGTGTCCATCGCTCGTCTCTCTTGGAGAGAGCGAAGCAAAAGAAGCTCCCGGTTGCGTAATTTGACTCCCGGATGACACGTGCCGCCGGGTGGCGGGATGGCGTTCCGACTCGCTCGCCTCGTCGTCACGGACCACACCCCCTGTCCGGCCGGAGAGTTACACACGGCCGAGACGAGTCCGCTCACACCTGTCGGCGCGAGCCGACGCTCGCGCCTTCGTCGCTGCCGCGCCTCGCGATAGACGCCGCAGCGCCGCTGAAGACGCCGTCATCCAGACTAACCCGGTCCTCGGTTCCGGTGCCGGACGGCCCGCCGTCTCGAGCGAGTCAGAGGGGTGAGCGAACGCTCGCCCCACGACCACCGACCGTGCGGAAGCGAATCGGCGGAAACGAACATGTCTACTGAGCGATTAGACACTTAACGGATGTCGAACGAGAAAATTCGCTCCTAACCCCGCTCGTGACGATCGGACTGCCCCCCGAGAGAGCTATCGAGAGGTGGTCGGAGCGCTACCGGATAGGTCCGACAGAACGACTCCATGGTGCGAAATTTGAACTTTTCTTCTCAGTTATGCGTATTAGGAGTGTTCAAAATACTAATCCGGATATGAAACATCAGTAACTACTTTTCAACCTGTAAACGGGTGAGAGAGTATGAGGAGAGTATTACTCCTCCTGACAGCACTTGCAGTTGTGGGGGCAACGGCGGTGGTGCCAGGAACTGTGGCGGCGGCCGATACCTACGCGGACAGGTGTGAAGACACGACGGTACGAATCGGGGAAGACGGAGTGTCCGAAACGATAACCAGTCCAAACGACAGAGATTTCTTCCTGATCGAACTCGAGAAGGGACACCGGGTCAACATCGAACTCCGGTATCCTCCGGATGCTTCGTCCCCGGAACTCCACTACGAGGACCAGTCCGGTGACACGTCCCACGACAACGTCCAAAACGCGAGATACACCAGAGGAGATGGATTCGAACCCGAGTCCACGACTAATCCGATGGTCGTGACGTTCGTCGGTGAAGAGTCCCAGACCGTCCTCTGTGTGGGGGTCGGGTCTCGTTCCAATACGGAAGACTTCGCAGCGTTCGAGTGGGAACTCGAACTCGAGAAGAGTACGCCGGACCCCGAGGGATTGGAACCGCCCGAGATGACGAACGCGCAGCTCCAGAACCAGATCGAGGTGCTCGACAATCAGAAAGCAGAAATCCAGACCAAACTCCAAGAGAAGAACGAAACGATCCAAGAACTGGAAGAACAGAAATCTTCGGGCGTTTCGTCAGAGAAAGTCGAACAGAAAGACCAGAGAATCGAGGAACTCGAATCCGAGATACAGAACAAAGAAGAGCAGATCTCCGAACTCGAGGCGGAACTGGAGTCGCAGTCGACTCCGACCCCTTCTCAGGAGGTGAGTATCGACGTCGAAGTCCAGACAGAGGGGGACCAGGAGAGTTTCGAGGTGGGCGAGCCCGTCATATTTCGAGCCGAGAGTAGTGAGGCTGATCTGAGCGAGATGCGGGTGACGTACGCGGGGACGTCGTACGAGTTCAATTCGGCGGGAGTCGCCAGAGTCGAACCGGAGGCGTCCGGGAGACAACAGATGGAGGTCGTCTACGGAGACACCCGCGAGAGCGTGGTCGTCGACGTGAGAGATAGCTCGGTGTCTTCGACGGCGACCCCGGCCCCCGATACGGCCACGTCGGTCCCGGAAACGCCCACACCGGAACCCGATACAGCGACGCCGGAACCGGGGACGCCCACGCCGGAGTCTGAGACGCCGACTGCGACTGCGGACACCGGGACGAACGAACCGGAGACAGAACGCTCCGCGACCGACGAACGCGATTCGGGCGGCCAGTCCGGGGAGACGACCAGAGAGACGTCAGAACAGGGCGACGTGGTAGACCAGGCCGAACGGAACGTCCAGACCGAGATGCCTGGATTCGGCCCCGTGACCGGATTCGTAGCCGTCGTCTTGACGCTGGGTCTCCTCCGACTCCGAGGGCGCTGAGGTGTCGGCACACCTCCGTTTCGGAGGCGTCGAGGACTGATTCGGACCACCGCTCCCCGATTCGAATCCCGGTACGCCGCTTCGTC